>JANLVQ010000195.1:0-16659 GCA_031364085.1 Chitinophagaceae bacterium | reverse complement strand
GGAGTTGTGATAAATACTTTTTATGATCCCACTAAATTTCCAAGAGGTATTTCAATAAGTACCAATGGCAAATTGGTATATATTGCTAACTATTCACCATCATATCCAGCACAAATTGGAATATTAAATACTGAAACAAATATTATTACATATAAAAATATAAACTCATATTCATTTGAAAATATTATCCAAAATCCTTTAGACACAAACAAAATATTCATCACAGAATCATCTTCACTTCCAAGTTGTACTCGTACCTATAACATATCGAAAGATTCAATCGAGAATTCACTATGTCTCAATCAGAGAAACTCACTTGGTAGTTTTATACTGCCTAAAGTTTTTCCTTGTCCTTTACAAACAAACAATATTAGCATAACTGGAAACATAAAATCGTTTTTATTGAATAAAATCAATAATTCTTACATAAATTATTTTGGCTCAATTTCTGGTAAGGTTTTATTGGATGCAAATAATACTTATGAAATAATTTTACCTAAATATGGCAATTATACTCTTCGCCCATCCAAAAACAACGATATTTCTAAGAACAATGGAGTAAGTTCTATTGATGTGATTTTAACACAGAATCATATTTTAGATAAAATAAAATTCAATAGCCCTTATAAAATAATTGCTGCTGATGTTAATGGAAATAATTCAGTAAGTAATATCGATATCATTTTTATGAAACGATTGATATTAGGAATTGATACAACATTTGCTGGCAATAGACTTTGGGCTTTTGTAGATAGTGCTTATGTTTTTCCTAATACAACCAATCCTTTTCCATATAAAGACAGTATCAGTTTTACTAATTTAACTTCAAACAAAATCAATCAAAGTTTTATAGGTGTAAAACTAGGTGATGTAAACTATGATTGGAATCCTTCAATAGCAAGAAATACAGCAAACAAACAATTGGAGTTGGTATATCACGTCATTTCGACAAAGGAGAAATCTAACGAAACAGATTTCTCAGGCACGAACCTTCCAAAAGACGATATTATCAAAATTCCAATTACAGTTAACAACTTTAAAGAATTAGTTGGCATTCAATACACACTACATTTTAATCAGAATGATTATGAATTGATAGGAATAGAAGACAATAGACTAGGACTAGAGTACAACGACAAACAAGCCAATACAAATGGTAATATCAGTTTCTTATGGAGTGATGCAAAATCTGAAGAAAAGAGTTTAAAAGATGGAACAAATCTTTTCACGTTAATCTTAAAAAAGAAGAAAGTAAATTGTAATCTTGATTTAGCATTAACCAACAGCATAACAGAAATAGAAGCTTGGGATAAGCATTATCAATTACACAATATTATCCTTACAAAACGAACAACAAGAAACGACATACTAGAAATTGGAAATGAATATTTCACTGTTTCTCCCAACCCAACAGATGGAAATATTACAATAAATACAATTGTACAACAAAACAAAAAAGTAGTGTTTGAAATCAGTAATGCAGAAGGAAAAATTGTATTAAGAGAATCTGTAGAATTAAGCAAAGGACAAAACAAAACAAACATTAATTTAAAGAAACATTCAAATATTACTTCAGGTATTTATTACATTAAGGCAATGGGTTTGGAAGGAAATTATGTGAAGAAAATTATGGTACAGTAGGTTTTATTTTGAGTGTATATTTTAATATTTGAATTAAATTTACAATTACATTCAATCAATACAACCAATGTCAAAAGAAACTGCTATAAAACTTTTTGAAGATAAAAAAGTAAGAACCCTTTGGGATGAAGACCAAGAAAAATGGTATATATCCATTGTAGATGTTATTGCTGTACTCACAGATAGTCCAAATCCACAGGTTTATTGGCGTGTTTTAAAAAAGCGATTAAAAGATGAGGGAAATGAAACCGTTACAAATTGTAACGGTTTGAAAATGCTTGCCAAAGATGGCAAAATGCGTATGACCGATGTAGCCGATACCGAACAACTCTTTAGATTAATTCAATCCATTCCATCACCAAAGGCAGAACCATTTAAATTGTGGTTGGCAAAAGTGGCATCAGAAAGATTAGATGAAATGCAAGACCCAGAATTAAGTATTGATAGGGCTTTGGAAAACTATATGAATTTGGGCTATTCAGAAAATTGGATAAATCAACGATTAAAAAGTATTGAAATACGAAAAGAGTTAACAGATGAATGGAAAAAAAGAGGATTAAAAGAAGGTCTACAATTTGCAACACTTACAGATATTATTACTAAAACATGGAGTAATAAAACCACTAAAGAATATAAAATCTTAAAAGGCTTGAAAAAGGAAAACTTAAGAGATAATATGACCAATACCGAACTCATTTTAAACATGCTTGCAGAAGCATCAACCAAAGACATTTCGGTTGCTACAAATCCCAAAACTTTTAACGATAGTAAAAAAGTAGCCAAGCAAGGTGGCAATGTAGCCAAAGTTGCAATGAAAGAATTAGAAGCCAAAACAGGTAAAAAAGTGGTATCAGCAATAAATGCTAAATCGGTTTTAAATGAAAACTCAGTTGTAAAAAAACTAACCGCCAAAAGAGAGAGAAAAAATAAAAAATAAATCACTGAAAATCTATAATGAGTAACGCATATTTTTGATAGTATTAAGATTAAAAGTTGAAAAGTCAAATTTTTTCAAAAGTGAGAATTATTTAATCTCAATTTTTATATTAATGAATAGTTCTCAACAATAAATTTGCAACATGGAATTACAACAACTAATACAAGAAGTTTGGTCAGACAGATGGTTATTACAAAATGATAAGTATAGAGATGCTGTAAAAGCAGTAATTGAAGAAGTTGATAAAGGCAGATTAAGAACTGCATCTCCAACTGAAAATGGTTGGCAAGTGAATGAATGGGTAAAGCAAGCTATACTATTATATTTTGCTCTACAGCCTATGCAAACATGGAATATGGAACCTTTTGAGTTCTATGATAAAATGTTATTGAAAAAAGATTATGCAGGGTTAGGCGTAAGAGCAGTTCCACATGCTGTTGCTCGTTATGGTGCTTATTTAGCAAAAAATGTTGTATTAATGCCAAGCTATGTAAATATTGGTGCTTATGTTGATGAAGGGACAATGGTGGACACTTGGGCAACTGTTGGTAGTTGTGCACAAATTGGTAAACATGTTCATTTAAGTGGGGGAGTGGGTATTGGTGGAGTGTTGGAACCTTTACAAGCTAGTCCTGTAATTATTGAAGATGGTTGTTTTATTGGTAGTAGATGTATTGTAGTTGAAGGAGTAATTGTAGAGAAAGAAGCAGTATTAGGAGCCAATGTTGTTTTAACTCAAAGTACAAAAATTATAGATGTTAGTGGCGATAATCCAATTGAATACAGAGGTAGGGTTCCATCAAGAAGTGTTGTAATTCCAGGAAGTTATTCAAAAAAATTTCCTGCTGGTGAGTATCAAGTTGGGTGTGCATTAATTATTGGTAAACGAAAAGCAAGCACAGATTTAAAAACTAGTTTAAATGATGCGTTAAGAGATTTTAATGTGAGTGCTTAATAAAAAGTAAATCCAAAAAAATACGGTTTCAATTGAAACCGTATTTTTTTATTTATATATTAAATTTTTTATCCTAAGTAAGCTTTTAAAGCATTGCTGTATCTGGCTTTTTGTAAACGTTTAATAGCACGTTCTTTAATTTGACGTATACGTTCTTTTGTTAAATCGTATTTCATACCAATTTGTTCAATCGTAGTGCCATCATTATTTAAACCAAAATAAGCATTTACTATTTCTGCTTCTCTTGGACTTAAACTTTTTAAAACTCTTTTAATTTCTTCTCTCAATGAATCTTTCATTACATCTTCATCAGTATCATCACTGCCTTCAAGTAAATCTCCCATGGCTACATCTTCAGCTTCATGCACAGGTGCATCTAAACTGGTATGACGCGTATTACTTTGGAAAATATTATTGATTTCAGTTTCACTCATTTCTAAAATATCACTCAATTCTTCTGTACTTGGTTCACGTTCGTGTTCTTGTTCAAAAGCCATGTATGCTTTGTTAGCACGATTGTATGTTCCGATTTTATTTTGTGGTAAACGAACCAACCTTCCTTGCTCAGCTAATGCTTGAAGAATAGATTGACGAATCCACCATACAGCATATGAAATAAATTTGAAGCCCTTAGTTTCATCGAAACGTTGTGCAGCTTTTATCAAACCTAAATTTCCTTCATTAATTAAATCACTAAGGCTTAAACCTTGGTGTTGGTATTGTTTAGCAACTGAAACTACAAACCTTAAATTAGCTTGAACTAATTTGTCAAGAGCTCTTTGGTTCCCCATTTTAATTTTTTGGGCCAAAGTGGTTTCCTCTTCAGGAGTAATCATTGAAATTTTGGAAATTTCTTGTAAATACTTTTCTACTGCTTGAGAATCTCTATTGGTAATCTGGGTTGCAATCTTAAGCTGCCTCATTGTATAATTTTCGCTTTAATGTGTTGTAGTAGGGTTAGTATATTCCTAACCTAATATCTAAAATGGCTGCAAATTTACGATTATTAGTTTGTAATGCCTAAAAAAAATCTGAACCCAGTAGTTTTTTAGGCATAGTTATTGATTTGTTAGCAACTTTTAATAACTTTTGGAAAAATATTATAGTGTTTATTTATCATTGCTTATAAATTTTCTATTAGGCTATCATTACAATTGTTAAAAGCCATGAAAATAATCGGATCTTTATTATTACTCTTTTTAACTTTTTTTATTGTCAATAAAGAAAGGTCTTCGCCTCTTATTATTCCAAAAGGTACAGTTAAGGATACTACAAAACTTGACACTATAAAAACTTATGCATTACATAAACCCATATTTGATACCCTAAAAATTGACAGTGCATCAATTAATGCTGACACTTCAAATTATTTTTATGGAATAGCCAGTTTTTACAGTAAAAATTTAGAAGGTACAGAAACTGCAACTGGTGAAATTTTTCGCCACAACAAATTAACTGCTGCTAGTAATAGGTTTAAATTAAATACTTGGCTTCGCGTTTCTAGAATTAAAAATGGGAAATCTATTATTGTTAGAGTTAATGATAGAATGCACCCAAGAATGGATAGAAAAGGACGTATTGTGGATTTAACCATACGAGGTGCTGAAAAACTGGGATTTATAAAATCTGGATTAACTAAAGTAAAAGTAGAAATTGTGCAAAAAGGCACTTTAAAATAAATTATCAAAAAACTTTGTTAACAAACAAAATCATATATAACTTTGCAAAACTTAAAATAAATGAATATGAAGAAAATTAAATTATTGTCGTTCATGTTATTAGTGGCTTTCTTTTCTTTTAGCCAATCTAATAATTATAAAAAAAGACCATCTTTAGGTGTGAATTTTTTGATGAAAGACTTCAAAACTCCTGCAGCAATTAAAGCTACCTCATTATCTAACGTGTTAAACGATAAAAAATGGACTGCATTGAAAGATATGTCTCCAGGTTTAACCATTAACTACGTAGAAGGTTTAAATAATAACATAGATTTCATGGCTGGCATGAATTTATCGTTTGTTGATTATCCTTTTAAAGCAAATACAGCAACTCCAACCGGACAAGATAAATTTTTAGTAGAATTAGATGCTAACCTAAATTTTAAGTTATTAACTGATAACTATTTCTTAGTTCCTTATATTTCAACTGGTTTAGGAGTATCTATGTACGATTTAAAACATTTTGCTGCTTATTTTCCAATAGGTGCAGGTTTACAATTTAACTTAGGATCAGAAACATTCTTAAACTTACAATTTAGAAATAATGTTGGTGTAACAGATTTAGCTACTAACAATTTCAATTATAATTTAGGATTTTCTTCTCCTTTAAAAGATAAAGTTGTTCCTCCACCACCACCTCCTCCACCTCCACCAGCTCCTGTTGTTGAAAAAGATACAGACAAAGATGGTATTGTGGATTCTAAAGACAAATGTCCTGAGGTGCCAGGTATTGCTAAATATGATGGTTGCCCTATTCCAGATACAGATAAAGATAACATCAATGATGAAGAAGATGCTTGTCCTAAAGTTCCAGGTATTGCAAAATATAAAGGTTGCCCAATTCCTGATACTGATGGAGATGGTGTAAATGATGAAGTGGATAAATGTCCTAACACTCCTGGTACAGTAAAAAACAATGGCTGCCCAGAATTAGCTACATATAATTTTAACTATCAAAATGTCCAATTTAATTCAAGTAGTACTGTTTTAACTAAAAATGCAGTTGCGGAATTAAATAAATTAGTTACCATTTTAAAAGATCATCCAGAAATCAAAAAAGTAATGATTGATGGACATGCTGATAATTCTGGTAATACAGATAAAAATTTGATTCTTTCTAAAGGAAGAGCAGAAGCGGTTAAAGCTTGTTTAGTTAAAAAAGGTGTTAGTGCTGATCGTTTAGTTGCTACTGGTTATGGTGATGGTACACCAGTTGCAGACAATGCAACTAAAGAAGGACGTACACAAAATCGTCGTGTAGAATTTAATGTAACAGATTAATTTCTTTAATTGAATATAAAATAGCCTTGCTAAAGCAAGGCTATTTTTTTGTGTATTATACCTTTCTTTGCATCACTTAATTTCAATTATGAACCCTACAACTTTATTAGTTTTTGTTTTAATTTATTTTGGCGTTTTGTTAGCTGTGGCATGGTACACATCTAAAAAAAGTGATAATGAATCTTTTTTTATTGGTAATAGAAATAGTAATTGGATTTTAGTAGCTTTTGGAATGATAGGTACTTCTTTAAGTGGAGTAACTTTTGTAAGTGTTCCTGGAGCAGTAAGTAGTGGAAGTTTTACTTACTTTCAAGTAGTAATGGGTTATATGTTAGGTTATTTGGTTATTGCTTTTGTTTTGTTACCACTTTATTATAAACTCAATTTAACTAGTATTTATACCTATCTAGAAAATCGTTTTGGAACAACTGCTCATAAAGTTGGAGCTTCATTTTTTATTTTATCAAGAACTGTAGGAGCCACAGCAAGATTATATTTAGTAATTAATATTTTGCAATTATTTATTCTTGATAAAATGGGTGTTCCATTTTACTTAACATCCTTGGTAATTTTATTAATGATTTTATTGTACACTTTTGAAGGGGGTGTAAAAACGATTATTTATACCGATACTTTACAAACATCATTTATGTTATTAGGCTTAATTGTTTGTATAGTAGTTATATTAAATAATTTGGGGCTAAATTTTTCTTCGGCATTACAATTGATGAATGAAAAGGGGTACACTAAAATTATTAATACAGATGTGAATTCTGGGTCTTACTTTTTTAAACACCTGTTTGGGGGCATGTTCATTGCCATTGCTATGACTGGATTGGATCAAGAAATGATGCAGAAAAACATAAGTGTAAAAACCTTGAAAAATTCACAAAAAAACATGTTGAGTTTTGCATCTGTTTTATTGCTTGTAAATTTTATGTTTTTGTTTTTAGGTGGAGTTTTATATTTATATGCCTCTGCAAAAGGCATCAGTGTTCCACCAGATGATTTATTTCCAACCATTGCATTAAGTTCAACTTTTGGAACTTCAATAGCAATTATATTCATCATTGCACTCATATCTGCTTTATTTCCAAGTGTAGATGGAGCCATCACTTCATTAACCTCTAGTTATTGTATTGATATTTTAGGTATGAGTAAAAGCAATCAAAACGAAACTGATAAAAAGAAGAAAAGATTAAAAATTCATTTTTGTTTTGCAATAATTTTCTTTTTAATAGTTCTTGTTTTTAAAGAAATGAACGATAAACTTATTATCGATTTCATTTTAAAATTTGCAGGTATTACTTATGGTCCATTATTAGGTTTATTTGCTTTTGGAATTTTAACTAAAAGAGTATTACAAGATAAATTCATTTGGCTGGTTTGTATAGTAGCTCCAATAATTAGTTTATTTATCGATTTGCTGAGTAGCCCTGATTGGTACGAGAAAAAATTGCATGTTAGTTTAGGCTTAAATCATCTTTCTCAACAAATTTTCAATGGATATAAAATTGGCAACGAGTTAATATTAATTAATGGAATCATCACCTTTTCTTTTTTGTATTTTATTTCTAACAAAAAAATCAAATAGCCTCTTTAAAAAAGGGCAACAATTTTTCAACCATAACTTGTGGCATTGTTGTTCTTGCTTTTGTGTGAACATCTATAAAATATAGAATCACTTTACCAATAGTTAATAACTCTTGTTTTTCGTTATACACTTCATGATTGAATTCTATTTTATGATTCGTAGGCAGTTCTCTTAAAGTAGTTTTTATGGTTAATAAATCATCATAATGTGCAGGTCTTAGAAACTTAATTTGTAAATCAACTATGGGCATCATTACTCCTAAGCCTTCCATTTCTTTATAAGTATATCCAAATCCTCTAATACATTCTGCTCTTGCAACTTCAAAATATTGAGCGTAGTTACCATGATATACTACATTCATTTGATCGGTTTCTGCATAACGTACCCTTACTGTTGTTGTTGTTTCTAACATTTATTTGATTTATGTGGTAAAAGTAAAAGTTCCATTTCATTATCCACAACATTATACATTGTTACTGATTTTTTTTTTGTAATTGTACCTTTAGTATTATTTACATTTTTATTAAGAAAGAAATCAAAATATTTGCCCAAAGCCATTGAACACCATGTTTTACATTAAAAAAATAGTTTTAAGTCTCTGCTTAGTCATTTCATCAAGCATTATTGTTAATAGTCAAACAACAAAAGTTTATAATGATTTTGATGAAGAATTTAAGTTAGCAAAAGAATGGTATCAGAAAGGTGATTTTAGTTTGGCTTACCCAATTTTTAAAAAATATTATCAAAATCAAAATATAGCTTCTAATTATCCTCAATTTGTAAAAACAGAAACTAGTTTTTATTATTTAGCTAATGCTTTAAATTTAGATGATGGATTAGTGGTTGATGCAGCAGTTAAATTTATTGAGCTATCTGAAGCTCAAGTTGCTCGTCAGCAAATGTTAAGTTTTGTATTAGCCAAATACTATTTCAGACAAAAAGAATATTATTCAACCATTGAATATTTTACAAAATCTGGTACAGAAAATTTATCAAATTTAGAAATTGCTACTTTACAGTTTCAAAAAGCGTATGCTTATTTTGCAACTAAGCAATTTAAGGAAGCAAAAATTTTATTTAATAGCATTAGTCAAATACCTAGTGATGCAAATTATATTGATGCCAATTATTATTATGGATTTATTTGTTTTTTTGATAAAAATTATAGTCAGGCACTACAATCTTTTACAATTGCTGAACAGGATGCATTATATAAAAATGTAGTGCCATTTTATATTGCTGAAATTTATTATTTCTTAGGCGATAAAGAAAAGGCTTTAGAAATCAGTGAGAAAGCTTTACTAAGCAATTCAACTCAAGTATATGAATTAGAACTGAAACAATTAGTAGGCCATTTATACTTTGACAAGAGAGAATACGAAAAAGCTTTACCATATTTAGCCACATTTGTTGAACAAAATGATAAAGTTCGAAGAGAAGATTTATATCAACTTTCATTTTGTTATTATGCAACTAAAGACTGGCTGAAGGCTATAAATGGCTTTAAACAATTAGGAGGTAAAGAAGATTCACTAGCTCAAAATAGTATGTATTTGCTTGCGGATTCTTATTTAAAAACCAATCAAAAGTCAAATGCTCGAAACGCTTTTTTATTTTGTGCAAGTAATAGTAGTAATGCAATCCAAAAAGAAGTATCTGCTTTCAATTATGCAAAATTGAGCTATGAATTAGGCTACTTAGATATTGCTATTACAGAGTTTAAAAAATTCAACAATATTTATCCAAAATCTAGTTACTATAACGAAGCATTGGAGTTATTAATTAGTGCTTTAGCAAACACCAGTAATTACAGGGATGCATTGAGTTTATATGAAAACTTACCACTTAAAAGCGAATCAATTAAAAGAGTATATCCAAGAATATTGTATTCGCGAGCCACTGAATTAATTAATGATAGGCAAATTGTTGAAGCTGAAATTTTGTTAAACAAAGTTTTAACTGCACCCTATAATCAATTGCAATTAACCTTCACTAATTTTTGGAAAGGTGAATTAAATTACAGAAATGGAAAAATGGAAGAAGCTATTGAATACATTAAACGTTATTTAAATAATTCATCTATTAATGGAGAAGTAAGTATTACCCATGCAAAATACAATTTGGCTTATTGTTATTTTAAAATTGGTAACTATAAAGAAGCACTTTCAAACTTTGAATTCATCACAAAAAATATTCAATTGTCTTCTTCAAAATTAGAACAAGATGTTTTTTTGCGAACAGCTGATTGTTATTATATGCTTAGGAGCTATCAAAATGCTTTAAAGAATTATCGAAGAATAATTGATTTAAATCTAGAAACAGCAGATTATGCTAGTATTCAAACTTCTATTATAGCCGGTACTTTAGGAAACGAAAAACTTAAAATTGAAACTTTAGAAAACATTCCTTACCAATTTCCTAAATCTGAATTAGTAGGAGAGGCTTATATGGAACTTGCAAAAACATATATGGCTAATGAAAATTTCGAAAATGCAATAGTTAACTTTAAGGAGATTATCAAAAATAAAAAATTTCAGAATTTATTTCCAGAAGCTTATTTGAAATTAGGTATTGCTAATTTCAATTTAAATAAAAATCAAGAGTCCTTACATTATTTTAAAACCCTAATTAAAGAATATCCGAACACAACAGAGTCTGATAACTCTATTGAATACATTAGAAGTATTTTCATTGAGAATCAACAAGCAACTGCTTTTATTAATTTTATGAAAGAAAGTGGCAAAGCCATTTCTTTTAGTGAAGAGGATTCACTTAGTTATGTCTCAGCATATTTAAGGTTCGAAGCAGCAGATACCGTTAATGCTGTTTCTGGATTAAATAGTTACTTGAAAAATTATCCCAATGGAAAATTTGTGTTGAATGCACAGTTTATGTTAGCAGAAACATATTACAACAAAAAGAATTTTGAAAATGCACTTCAGGCTTATCAAACAATAGTAGCTAAATACCCAAACAGTTATGCCGAACGAAGTGCTTTACAAACTGCACGAATTTATTATTTTGAAAAAATAGATTACAATAATGGTGAAAAATATTTCGCAATTACTAAGTCAATTGCAACACAACAAGAAAATAGATTAGAAGCTATGCGAGGTTTACTTCGTTGTCAGTATAAATTAAAAAATTGGGAATATGCAGTTTCTAATGCACAAGAACTTTTATTAGAAAAAGGAATAGCAACAGACGATAAAATGATGGCAAACTTGATGATGGCAAAGCAAAGTCAGGATAAAAATAAATTAGATGAAGCACTATCATCATATAAACAAGTACTCAACTTAGGTAAAACAGAATATAGTGCTGAAGCCAATTATAGAATAGCAGAAATTTATTTTATACAAAAAAATTTTAAAGATGCAGAAAAAAATGCATTCGATTGTATTAAGAAATTTGGATCTTATAACTATTGGTTAGTGAAAAGTTATTTATTATTAGGCGATGTTTATTTTAAACAAAACGATTTATTTAATGCAGAAGCAACTTTTAAAAGTATTTCAGAAAATACCACTATAGCAGAATTAAAAACTGAAGCAAAAAATAAATTAGCCTTGGTTATTGAAGAAAAAAATAAAGTAAATAAAGTAGAATCAAATTAAACTTTAATGAAAAAAAATATTAAAATAGTATTGTTATTTACATTATTTATTTCTTGCTTTGAAGCACAAGCTCAAAGAAAAAATATAAAAAATAAAAATGCAATTAACAAGAAAATGATAGTAAAATCAAACACTACATCAAGTTCAAATTCAAAAACTTCAGCAGCAATAACAGGAGTAACTTTAGATACAGTTAAACCCAATGTGTTAACTATAACATCTACTTTTAAACCATTTTTAAGAAGTGCAAGTAAGTTAAATTTTACTGCATCAATGCCGGTGTTAGATACTACTAAACTTAATTTGGCTTATAGTATTCCTGCACAAAATTTAATGTTTACTTATCAACCTGTACCCATTAAACCTATTGCTTATACTAATAGTGTCAATACCACAATTGCAAATAGTAATTACATAAAATTGGGTTTTGGTAATTATGCCAAACCATATGCAGAAACTGGTTTAAGTTTTGGTTCAAATAAAACTACCTTGTTTACAGTATTAGCAAAGTATCATCAGGCAAAAGGCAATATTCTTTTTCAAGAGTCTACACAGGCTCAAGTTAATGTAAATGCAGATATTAATACCATTAAAAATCATGATTTAGTAGCTTCATTTTTATACAAGCTTTCAGCTCAAAATAAATATGGCACTAATCCAAATTTTGTATTTAATAAAGATCAATTGAAACAAAATTTTAATACAGCAGAAGCTGCTTTTCAATTACATTCAAAAGCAAGTTCTGAATTTGGCATTACTTATCATCCCAAATTAAAAGCAAGTTTGTTTTTTGATGATAAACAAGCAAATGAAGCATCAATTATTCTTGAGGCTCCAATTGAAAAATATATTTTAAAAAAAATATCAGTTGGTGTAGGAATTTTAGCTGATATGTCTTTTTATAAAAATAATAATACCTCTATTTCAAATAATGTATTTGCTATTCAACCAAAGATTCAATTTGCAAATCAAGATTTGATGATTCGATTAGGTGTATATCCAACTTGGAATAATACTGAATTAGAATTACTTCCTGATATTGCAGCAGAGTACTTTTTGGCAAAAGAAAAATTCATTGTTTTGGGTGGAATAAAATCTTTCATTCAAAAAAATACTTTTCAATCAATGGCATCCATCAATCCATATATTGATCAGCCAACAATGTTCTTAAATACAAAAATAAATGAAATTTTTGCTGGATTAAAAGGTGCAGTGGGCAAACACTTTTCATTTGCTGGAAAATTGTCTTTCATTAAAACCACTAATCAAGTTTTGTTTGCAAATGATACAGCAAATAATAAAAGCCAGAATTTTAATATTTTGTATGAACCTAATTTGAAATCCATTAGAATCAGTGGAGAAATTAGCTATACCGAAAAAGAAAAATTTAGTTTAGTTACTGGAGTAGTATTTACACAATTTACAGCTCAAGAAAAGTATGAAAAAGCATTTGGAATTTTACCTTTTGAAATTAATAGTAGTGTTAGATACCATATTTTGAAAGATATAACTTTAAAATCTGATTTATTTATTTGGGATGGGGCTTATTACAGAGTAAAAAACAATATTACCGGCAAATCGAAAATGGTTTTGGATTTAAATATTGGTGCAGAGGTAAAAGTATTAAAAAACACTAATTTTTATCTCGATTTCAACAACTTATTTAACACTGAATATCAAAGATGGAATCAATATAATGTTTTTGGTTTCAATGTTGTAGCAGGAGTTGTATATTCGTTTCAATAAATTAATCCGAATATTATGTTATATGAACTTTTTTATAAATATTTAATTTTAAACGGTAGAGCATCAATGCCTGGAATAGGAACTTTTGGGGTTGAACAAGTTCCAGCTACTATGGATTTTGAAAATAAAAAACTTAACCCTCCAACACAAAATATTCGTTTAGAAAGTTTTGATATTGCTACAGATACCTATTCTTTATATAACTATTTAGCACGTGAATTGAAAGTTGATGAAAGTGAAGCAGCAAGAAGGTTTCAAGAGTTTTCTCATGAAATTCAAAAACAAGCAAATAGTAATCAAATTGTGTTATTACCGGGTATTGGTAAATTGAGAAAAGATTTAATAAACGGATTTATTGTTGATCCTGAAACAGAAAATAAACAAGTAATGCAAGATTTATGGATTTCAAAAACACAAGCAGCTAACACAGGTTTATTAGATATTTATAATACAGGAAAACCCGATAGTATTAAAGAATATCAGCCAAATTCTAATCCAGAAAAAATGATAGTTAAAGAAACTGATGATTATTGGTGGGTAATTGCTATTGTTCTAGCTATTATGGGCTTAGGTGCTTTACTATATTATTATATTTAAAACAATTCTATTGTTTCGAAATCGGAGCAGAAACTTTAGTTTCTGCTTTTTTGTTTTCATTACTTTCTAAAAAAAGTTTAATAGCAACAATAAATAACAAAAGGCTAAATACTTTTTTTAAAGTTTTTTCGGGTATTGAAACCGCTAGTTTACCCCCAAAAAATCCTCCTATAATAAAACCTATTGCTAAGAAGATTACTATTTTAAAATCTACATGACCTTCTTTATAATATTGTAACATGCCAAGAATTACAACAGGTAAAGTTAGCAATGCCAATGAAGTTCCTTGAGCCATTTTTTGAGTAAAAGCTAAAAAGAAAACTAAGCAAGGAACAATAATAATACCACCACCCACGCCAACTAAACCACTTAAGACTCCTGCAAAAAAACCAATGAGAATAAGTGTTACAATAATGCCAAATGTTAATGTCATTTTAGATTTCAATTGATGTTTTTTTAAAATTATTTTTTTATATCCCAAACCAATGCACTTGCACCAAGTATTGCAGCATCCGATTCTTGAAGTTCACTGAAAATAAGTTTTACCTTGTTTTGAAAAATTGGAAGTAAATTTTGTTCCATGTGTTTTTTTGTTGGATTAAGCAAAAGATTACCTGCTTTAGTTAAACCTCCAAAAAGCACTATTACCTCTGGTGAAGAAAACATAACAAAATTTGCTAACGATTCTCCTAAAATTTGTCCGGTAAACTGAAAAATATTGTTAGCAATATTATCTCCTTTCATTGCACATTCATAAACTGTTTCACTGGTTAATTCATTGATTGTATAATTTCTTAAAAGGCTGGGCTCTTCGGGATGTTTAGTAAGAAACTCTATGGCTGTTTCTCTTACACCTGTAGCACTTGCATATGCTTCAAGTGAGCCGGCCATTCCAGTACTTTTATGAATTCTACCTCCTGGTCTTATTATGGTATGGCCTAATTCGCCAGCAAATCCATCGTGCCCAACAACTATTTTTCCATCTATAACAATACCACTGCCAACACCAGTGCCTAAAGTAATGGTAATAAAGTGTTTCATATTCTTGCAAGCACCATATTTCATTTCCCCCATTGCTGCTGCATTTGCATCATTGGTAAGTTTTGTTTTTAATTTAAATTTTTGCTTCAAAATATTTGCAATGGGAATAATTCCTTTCCATTTTAAATTTGGAGCATACTCAATTGTACCAGTATAAATATTTCCATTAGGTGCACCAACACCAATACCAACAAATTGCTTAACACCACCCACATCGTTAATCATTGGGTTTAGCTTTTGGTATAGATCATCAATAAAATTTTCAACAACATCATGTTCATTGCTTGGAATTCTATCTTGAACAATAATTTCTCCTTTATCATTAACCACTCCAAATTTTGTAGTAGTGCCACCAATGTCAATACCTATTGCAAATTTTTGTGAATTCATCATTTCCATTTGAATTTTATTAATGTGCTGAAACTGCGGTTACTTCAGCATCATAATCTATGCCCTGACTTTTTAAAATACTTTTTACTTTTAATGCAAAGAATACTAAATATGCAAAACAAAATACAGGAATGATGTAAGAGTAATGAATACCATAGCCTGCAATATCAGGCTGTGATGCTTGTAAATAATCTGATAGTTTTCCTTGCAAAGGAGGAATAATACCACCTCCTAAAATCATCATAATTAAAAATGCTGAACCTTGTGTTGTATATTTTCCTAATCCTGCAATAGATAAAGAAAAAATACAAGGCCACATAATTGAACAGCATAAACCGCCACTTAAAAATGCATAAGTAGCAATGGTACCAGTAGTCATTAATCCTATTATCATTGCCACAACACCTAAAAAGCTAAATACAAATAAAGTTTTGGCTGGCTTATCTTTTGTAAAATAAAATGCAGCAATTTGTATTAAAACACAAATAACATAATAATATAGAGGCGTCATGTCATATTTCGAAATACTGTTTACAAGAATAATAACAGAAAATGCAACTAGTGGAACAATAAAAGTTAATACTTGTTTTGTTTTATTTTGAATTTCAAATGCACTGATTGCACCTGTCCACCTGCCTATCATTAAGCTTCCCCAATACATTGAAATAAATGGAGCAATTTGTGAGGATTGGAAAGCACCAAAATCTTTTTGTTTTAATAACTCACTTAAATTACTTCCAATAGTAACTTCTACACCCACATAACAAAATATAGCAAGCATACCTAAAACCAATTGAGGAAATTTCATAGCTCCCCAACCATCAGAATTTTTTTGTGCGGTTCTATTTGCCAATAATAATCCTCCAACTACAATAACTAAAGCACCAATTAACCATTTCATTCTATAAACTTCTAATGCATACATTTCAGTAGTACTAATATCTGTTGGAATGTTTTTATAGCTATTGAAAATAGGTACATACATAATGATTAATAAACCAGTAATAATTAATAAAAAATTTAATGCTTTATTAGCTTGTTCGTTTTTTTCTTCATTAATACCAGCAGGTAATTTTTTTGAAAAATAAAACATTGCAGCTGCTGCATTAAATACTGCTCCTACTAGCTTATAGAGTAGAATT
>JANLVQ010000038.1:0-8280 GCA_031364085.1 Chitinophagaceae bacterium | reverse complement strand
ACTTTTTCTACACAATTCACTGTAGAGAAAGCAAAACTACCTCCAGGAAAATATAGAAGCATCATGGGAAATCAAGCTGTGGCTTATGGTTTAATTGCAGCTAGTGAAAAAAGTGGGTTGCCTTTATTTTTAGGTTCATATCCAATTACACCAGCTTCTGATATTTTACATGATTTAAGTAAATACAAATCTTTTGGTGTAAGAACTTTTCAGGCTGAAGATGAAATTGCAGCAATTTGTTCAGCAATTGGTGCAAGTTATGGTGGAAGTTTAGGTATAACAACAACAAGTGGTCCTGGAATGGCATTAAAAGCAGAAGCTATGGGCTTAGCAGTAATGTTAGAAATTCCTTTAGTTGTTATTAATATCCAAAGAGGTGGTCCTTCAACAGGACTTCCAACAAAAACAGAACAAAGCGATTTAATGCAAGCATATTATGGTAGAAATGGCGAATGCCCCATGCCAGTAATTTCAGCATCAACACCAAGCGATTGTTTCGAAGCTGTTTATGAAGCTGCAAGAATTTCTGTACAACACATGACACCAGTTATTTTTTTAAGTGATGGATTTATTGCTAATGGTGCAGAACCTTGGATGTTTCCTCAAAAGGCAGATTTGAATGATATTAAAGTAAATTTTAAAAAGAGTTTGGATGAAGGCGAAGAAAAATTTTTACCTTACAAACGTGATGAAAAATTAGCACGATCTTGGACAATTCCAGGAACTGTTGGTCTTGAACATAGAATTGGTGGTTTAGAAAAAGAAGATTTAACAGGAAATATTAGTTACGATTCAGATAACCATCAACACATGGTTAAAATTCGGCAGGCTAAAGTTGATAAAATTGCAGATTATATTCCTTTACAAACTATTGATAGTGGTGCAGCAAAAGGTAAAGTTTTAGTGTTAGGTTGGGGTAGTACTTATGGAGCAATAAAGAGTGCTGTTTTAACTTTACAAGCTCAAGGGAAATCTGTTAGTCATGCTCATTTAAGATACATCAGACCTTTTCCTAAAAATCTTGGTGAAATTTTAAACAACTTCGAAAAAGTAATTATTCCAGAAATTAATAATGGACAATTAGTAAAAATTATTCGAGATCAATATTTGATAGATGCCATTCCTTACAATAAAATAATGGGTATACCAATTACTAAAACTGAATTAGTTGATGTGTTAGGAAAAATGTGTTAATAAATTTTTATTGATCCGATAATAAATAAAGCACAGCCATTCTAATTGCAACTCCATTTTCAACTTGATTTAGGATGATAGATTGATGTCCATCGGCAACATCGCTATCTATTTCTACACCTCTATTTATGGGTCCAGGATGCATGATGGTAATTTCTTTATGTAAACTTTCTAAAAGTTTTTTGCTAATACCATAACTTAAATTGTATTCTCTTAATGTTGAAAATAAGGGTTGATTTTGTCGTTCTAATTGTATTCTTAACACATTAGCAACATCGCAATTTTGCAATCCCCTTTTAATATCATATTCAACTTTAACATCAAAAGCTTCTGTTAAGTATTTTGGAATTAAAGTTGGTGGACCAACAACTGTAACATTAGCTCCCATTTTTTTCAATAAATATATGTTGCTTAATGCCACTCTACTGTGCATGATGTCACCAACAATTGAAACATTCAATCCTTTTAAATCTCCAAACTTTTCAATCATCGAAAAAGCATCTAATAAAGCTTGTGTAGGATGTTCGTTTGTTCCATCACCAGCATTAATAATTATTGCAGGTATATGTTTGGCCAAGAAATGAGGAGCTCCACTAGATGCATGTCTCATCACCACCATATCCACTTTCATGCTTAAAATATTATTAACAGTATCTAATAACGTTTCTCCTTTATCAACACTTGAACCCGAAACAGCAAAATTTATTGTATCGGCACTTAAACGTTTTTCAGCAAGCTCAAAAGAAATTCTTGTTCTAGTAGAATTTTCGTAGAAAAGATTAACGATGGTTTTATCTCTTAATGAAGGAACTTTTTTAATAGGTCTTTGTAAAACTTCTTTAAATTCTTTTGCTGTTGAAAGAATGAGTTCAATATCTTCTTTCTTTAAATCTTTTATTCCCAACAAATGCTTTGCAGATAATTTCATTTATTTGTTTAAAAAGGCAGCAATGTTACAAATGTACTCTCCTTAAAATATTTTCAAAACAATTTATTATTAACTCTCTGATGTTACTTTTGACAAATGAAGCAAATAGTATTATTTGGTGCAGGAAAATCAGCAACAGTTTTAATTAATTTTCTTAAAGAACTAGCAATAAAAAGAAATTGGCAAATAATTATTGTTGATGGCGATATTGAATTACTACAATCTAAAATTGGTAATCATCCACTAGTTAAACCTATAGTTTTAGATATCTATAATGTAGAAGAAAAGAATAAAATTGTTCAAGAGGCCGATATTGTAATTTCTTTAATGCCACCTCATTTACACATGCTAATTGCTGAAGCATGTTTACAGTTTAATAAAAATTTATTAACTGCATCATATATTGATGAAGCAACAAAAAAACTTTCGAAACAAGTTGAAGAGAAAAATTTATTGTTTTTATATGAAATGGGTTTAGACCCAGGAATTGATCATATGAGTGCTATGAAAATTATTGATCAGATAAAAAATAATGGAGGAAAAATTACTTCTTTTAAATCTCATTGTGGAGGATTAGTAACTCCTGAAAGTATTGATAATCCTTGGTTTTATAAACTAACTTGGAACCCCAGAAATATTGTTTTAGCTGGAAAATCTGGAGCAGTATATATAGAAAATGGTGAAGAGAAAAAAGTGAAATATGAAAATTTGTTTAGTGAAGCCAATTGTATTCAATTACCCAATGGCGAAAATTATAGTTATTATGCTAACAGAGATTCTGTAAGTTATATGACAATTTATGGACTAGAAAATATTCCAAATTTTATCAGAACAACTTTACGTTTTCCTCCTTTTATTCGAGGTTGGAAAAATATTATTGATTTAAAGTTAACTGATGAAGAAAAAAATTATGAAACCACCAATTTAACTCTTGCAAATTTTTTTAAACTTCATTTTAATAAAAATCATCTTGAAGTTAAAAGCGATGAACAATTAATTTTTTTTGGATTGAATGATAATGAAACTACTATCAATAAAGGGTTGTGTAGTGCTGTTGATGTGTTGCAATTTGTTATGGAACTAAAATTATCGTTAAAACCAGATGATAAAGACATGATTGTAATGCTACACGAATTTGAATATGAAATTGAGGGTAAGCCATATCAATTTAAAAGTTATTTAAAAGTAATAGGGGAGAATAGTAGTTTAACTGCAATGGCTAAAACTGTGGGTTTGCCATTAGGAATAGCTGCAGAACTTATTTTAGATGGAATAATTTCTGCTAAAGGATTATTGATTCCTACAATTAAAGAAATTTATCATCCTGTTTTAAAAGAACTTGAAAAACACCATATCATTTTCGAAGAATTTACAACTTAATTTTGCTGCATGACAAAACTCAGTATTAACATCAACAAATTTGCAACACTTCGAAATGCTCGTGGAGGAAATAATCCTGATGTTGTTAAGGCTGCCATCGATGCTCAACGTTTTGGAGCAGATGGAATTACTGTTCATCCACGACCAGATGAAAGACACATTCGTTATGAAGATGTAAGACAAATTAAAAAAATAATTAGCACAGAATTTAATATAGAAGGCAATCCTCTTGAACAAAGCTTTGTTGATTTAGTTTTAGAAACAAAACCTCATCAAGTAACTTTGGTTCCAGATGCTGTGGGTCAATTAACAAGTAATCATGGTTGGAACACTATTGAGCATCAAGAATATTTAAAAACCATCATTACAATTTTTAAAAATGCAGGAATAAGAGTTTCTATTTTTATTGACCCTGTTAAAGAAATGATAGCTGCAGCAGCAACAACAGGTGCTCATAGAATTGAATTATACACTGAAGTCTATGCAAAAGAGTTCGAAAAGTGTAATTATAAAATGAAAAAAGAAAATGCCATTTTAATGAGTTATATAAATGCAGCTCATCAAGCAAAAGAATTAGGCTTAGGTATTAATGCAGGTCATGATTTAGATTTACACAACTTAAAATTATTTAAGCAATCCATTCCATTTTTAGATGAAGTGAGTATTGGCCATGCTTTAATTTGTGACGCTATTTATTTGGGATTTGAAAATACTATTCAGATGTACAAAAGACAATTGAATTAAACCATTTACTATTTGTATTTTTGTTTAAATGAGAAGAAGAGAAATTGATACAGCCTTAGATAAGGGAAAAAGAAAAAGGTTAGTTGCTATTTTAAAAGAAAAAGGAATTAGCAAACAACAAGTGTTAGATGCAATAAACACAATTCCAAGACATTTTTATATTGATACCGTTTTTGACTCAAAAGCATATGATGATGTGGCCTTACAAATAGAAGCTAGTCAAACTATATCTCAACCTTATACAGTAGCTTTTCAAACGCAATTATTAGAGGTAAAAGCAGGTCAAAAAATTTTAGAAGTTGGTACAGGAAGTGCTTATCAGGCTTCTGTTTTGGCTGAATTAGGTGCTGAAGTTTACACTATAGAACGACAAAAAAAATTATTTGATAATAACAAACTCTTCAATTATTTAAAACAATATCCTAGCATCAAGTTTTTTTATGGAGATGGTTTTGAAGGCTTACCAAACATTGCACCATTCGACAGAATTTTAATTACAGCAGCAGCACCTTATATTCCACATACATTATTGCAACAATTACAGCCAAATGGCATTATGGTAATTCCTGTTGATGAAGGCGATGCACAGCGTATGCTAAAGGTTACCAAAAATTCAGATGGAACTTTTGAAGAAGAAAAATTTGAAATGTTTTCTTTTGTACCTATGCTTACAGGTAAACAATAAGTCTAACTTCTGCTATAATTTGGAGATTCTTTTGTAATTACAATATCATGTGCATGACTTTCTTTAATACCAGCATTACTCATTTTAATAAACTGTACTTTTTTAAGTGCTTCAATATTTTTAGAACCACTATATCCCATTCCAGCTCTTAATCCTCCAACAAATTGATAAATGATTTCGTTTAAATAACCTTTATAAGCAATTCTTCCTTCAATGCCTTCTGGTACATATTTTTTATTTTCAGATTCATTGTTTTGAAAATATCTATCACTACTACCTTCTCCCATAGCACCAATGCTGCCCATACCTCTATATTCTTTAAACTTTCTGCCTTCATAAATTATAGTATCTCCAGGACTTTCTTCAGTACCTGCAAAAATGCTTCCCATCATTACAACATCGGCACCTGCAGCTAAAGCTTTAACTACATCTCCAGTAAATCTAATTCCACCATCAGCAATTAGAGGAATGTTTTTTTGTTTTAATACACTTGCAGCTTCCATTATTGCAGTTAGTTGAGGAACACCAGCACCAGTTACAATTCTTGTTGTGCAAATAGAACCTGGTCCAATTCCTACTTTTACAGCATCAGCACCTGCATCAACCATTGCTTTTGCACCAGCAGCTGTAGCAATATTGCCTGCGATAACTTGCATGGTTTTAAAATTCTTTTTTAGCAGTTTTAATTTGCTAATTACTCCTTCACTATGTCCATGAGCACTATCTAAAGTAACAATGTCCACACCTGCATGTTGTAATGCTGCAGCTCTATCTAATAAATCATTGGTAATTCCTAAAGCAGCTCCAACAATTAATCTACCAAAACCATCTTTAGATGAATTGGGAAAATTATTAATTTGTTCAATATCTCTGTATGTAATTAACCCTATCAATCTTCCTTGTTTATTAATTACAGGAAGCTTTTCAATTTTGTATTGTTGTAAAATTTTCTCAGCTTTCTTTAAATCAGTTCCTTCAGGTGCAGTAATAAGGTTTTGAGTCGTCATTACTTTTTCAATAGGCTTTGAATTATTTCCTACCTCAAATCTTAAATCTCTATTGGTAACAATTCCAATCAGTTTTCCTCCATCATCAACAATTGGAATTCCTCCAATTTTATGTTCTTTCATTATTTTAAAAGCATCGCCAACAGTTGCTTTTGCAGTTAATGTAATTGGGTCAACAATTAATCCATTTTCACTTCTTTTCACTTTTCTAACCTGATCAGCTTGGTTTTCAATACTCATATTTTTATGTAAAATTCCCAAACCACCTTCTCTTGCCAAAGCAATGGCTAAATTAGATTCAGTTACTGTATCCATTGCAGCAGAAAGAAATGGAATATTTAGTTTTATTTTTTTGGTAAGATGCGTACTGATATCAATATCTTTAGGGTGTACATTGCTGTAAGCAGGAGTAATTAATACATCATCAAAAGTTAAACCATCAATTATAGTAATTTGATTCTTTTTTTTGGTAGAAGGAGATTTTTTTACTGTTGCCATAGGCAAAGGTATAATATTGAAACTTTAATAATTTTGATTTTCGTATTAATTTATTGTGAATCTGATTGAAATTTAATAGAAATTAAGCCTATTTTTTTGAAAATAAAAGTAGTTTTCCCCTATCTTCGCCGCCGAAATAAAAAGTAAAACACAATTGGGTGTTCATTTAAACACAAAAAGATGTCATTAACAAAAGAAAAAAAATCATCCATCTTTGCACAATTTGGTGGCAAAGCAACCAACACAGGATCAATTGAAGGTCAAGTTGCATTATTAACTGAAAGAATTCTAGACATTAGCAGTCATTTACAAGCTAACAAAAAAGATTTCTCTACTCAACGTGGATTAATGAAAATGGTTGGTCAACGTAAAAGATTGTTAACTTATATGCAAAAACATAATCTTACCGGATATCGTACATTAATTGAGCAATTGGGATTAAGAAAGTAATTCATCCATACCCCCAAAGGGGAGTAAGGAAATTAGTGGGTTGCTTTTTAAATTAATCACAACTTATAAATTATTCCCAGCTTCCATTGGTCGTTGGGAATTTTTGCTTTACCTCAAAACTAATTCGTTCAAACATTCATCACGAAAATTTGATTAAGGCAAAATGCCATCAACTTTTCACTTCAATTTATCAATATGTTAACACAACCTATACAATCAACTTTCACACTCCCTAATGGAGCTGAAGTTATTTTAGAAACTGGTAAAATTGCACGTCAGGCAGATGGTTCTGTAACTGTACGTCAAGGCAATTGTATCATTTTAGCAACTGTGGTTGCTAATAAAGACGCAAAAGAAGGGCAAAGTTTTTTCCCTTTAAGTGTAGATTATCAAGAAAAATTTGCATCAGCTGGTAGAGTTCCAGGTTCATTTTTTAAAAGAGAAGCACGTTTAAACGATTACGAAATATTAACTAGTCGTTTAATTGATAGAGCTCTTCGTCCATTATTTCCTGAAGATTATTTATGTGAAGTGCAAGTTTTAGTTTCATTAGTTTCTAGTGATCCTGAAATTATGCCAGATGCAATGGCTTGTTTAGCAGCATCTGCAGCTCTTGCAGTTTCTGATATTCCTATTAAAGAAATTATAAGTGAAGTTAGAGTAGCTAAAGTTGATGGCGTAATTGTTATAAATCCAACAAGAACCGAGTTAACAAAATCATCTTACGATTTTATTATTGCAGCTACCGAGAAAAATTTAATGATGGTTGAAGGTCAGGCTAAAGAATGTAGTGAAGAAGAATTGGTTGAAGCTTTACAAATTGGCCACGATGCTATTCGTGTTCAAATTAAAGCTCAAGAAGAGTTAAGAAATAAAAAAGGGATTACATCAAAAAGAGATTATAAAAAACCAGAACAAAACGAAGAAATCAATCAAAAAGTAATTGCTTTTGCTAAAGATAAAATTTATGCAATAAGCAAAAGTGCTTCTGCAAAAAATGTAAGAACAGATGCTTATGCTTTATTACGTGATGAACTAATTGTAAGCTTAGGAGAAGAAGCAACAGATAGTGACAAAAAATTTGCAAAACAATATTATGCAGATTTGCAATGGGAAGTTGTTAGAAATATGATGTTAGAAGATAGAGTAAGATTGGATGGAAGAAAGTTAGATGAAGTTAGAGTATTAGCAATGGAAATTGAACCATTACCAAGTCCACATGGTTCTGCATTGTTTACACGTGGTGAAACGCAATCTTTAACTACAGTTACTTTAGGTAATAAATTAGATGAAATATTGGTTGAAAGTGCTGCTAAATCTGAGTTTTCAAACTTTTTCTTGCATTATAATTTTCCTCCATTTTCAACTGGTGAAGTTAAAATGATGAGAGGTGT
>JANLVQ010000149.1:0-14669 GCA_031364085.1 Chitinophagaceae bacterium | reverse complement strand
AAAGGATTTAATCCTGTAACAAACATGTGGTGAGCCCAAACTAAGAAAGATAGAATTGCAATTGCAAATAAACTACCTACCATTGCCATATAACCAAAGATGGGTTTACGACTATTTACAGATAAAATTTCACTTACCATACCCATTGCAGGTAATAAGATAATGTAAACCTCTGGGTGACCTAAGAACCAGAATAAATGCTGAAATAAAATGCTGAAATAAAATGGCACTACCACCTTCGTTAGGTAAAGCACCCACTCCATTTACAAAAATATCTGACAGGTAAAAACTCGTTCCAAAGTTTCTATCAAAAATTAATAAAATACAACCTGATAATAATACAGGGAAAGACAATACACCAAGAACAGCAGTAAAGAATAATGCCCAAATAGTTAAAGGTAAACGAGTCATACTCATTCCTTTGGTACGCATATTTAAAACAGTGGCAATGTAGTTAAGCCCTCCAAGTAATGATGATACAACAAATAAGCTCATTGATATCAACCACAAATCCATACCAGTTTTTGAGCCTGGTGATGCATCGCCTAGTGCACTTAAAGGTGGATAAGCTGTCCAACCACCACTAAATGGTCCATTTTCAACAAATATTGAACTCATCATTACTACACCTGCAGTAAAGAAAAACCAATAGCTTAACATATTTAAAAATGGAGAAGCCATATCTCTAGCTCCAATTTGTAATGGAATTAAGAAGTTAGCAAATGTTCCACTTAAACCTGCTGTTAGTACAAAGAATACTAAAACAGTTCCATGAGTAGTTACTAAAGCGTAATATGCTTGAGGTGTAATGTGACCTTTCTCGGCCCACCATTTACCTAATAAATCTTCTAACCAAGGATAACTTTCTCCAGGATATCCTAATTGTAATCTGAATAATACGCTCATTAAGCCACCCACAATTGCCCAAACCATCCCAGTTATTAGGAATTGCTTTGCAATCATTTTATGATCCATGCTAAAAACGTATTTACTAATAAACGTTTCGTGATGGTGGTGTTCGTGATGCCCATCATGAGCATCGTGATTATGTAAAACTGCTTCAGTACTCATATCAAATTCGTTAATCGCTAATTAATATTATCTCTTTTAAAAACTTATTCTTCTATTTCTTATTAGTTAAATCAACTGTTGCTTTTGCAGCAGCTGTATCTACTACTGAATCTGGTATTTTAAAAACCAGATTATATTTTGGTTTTTGTTTTGACATCCAAATTGCAAATTCAGCTTGAGTAACCACTTCAATTACACCTTTCATACTATAGTGTCCATTTCCACACATCTGATCACAACTTATTTCGTATTGGAAATTTGGATTGCCAGTTCTTTCTTTCATTTCTGCAGTGGTATATTTTGGAGTTAGCCACATAGTAGTTGGCATTCCAGGAACCGCATCCATTTTCATTCTAAAATGAGATAATCCCACATCATGAATTACATCTCTTGACCCTATAATTAATTTTAATGGTTTATCTTTTATAGCATACATGGTTTGTTCCATCACAATATCATCATGTGCATATTTATCATCTTTTAATTGTTGTGGTTCGCCATTTGCTCTGTTCACTACTGTATCTTTCCAAATTAATCCTAAACTATTATCTGCAGCATCTATCATTCTATAGTACTTTTTTCCAAACTCTCCATCTTTTCCTGCATATCTAAAAATCCATCCAAATTGTTTACCTGTTACCTCAACCTTTAAAGCATCAGCAGGAGCTTCGCTCGTAAAGTATGCCCAGTTTTTTAATCCTATTACAACTAAAACTGTTAAGAATATTGCAGGAACAACTGTCCATAAGGCTTCGAGTTTGTTATTATGAGTAAAGAAATAAACTTTTTTCCCTTCTTTTTCTTGATACTTATAAACAAACCAGAATAAAATAATTTGAGTAAATACAAATACAACACCAGTAATTACCAATGTTGTAATTAACATGCTATCTACTTTCTCGCCCTGATAACTTGCTGCACCTGCAGGCATTAAAGTTTTTGGTGCTAAAATTTCGTTACAATACCATACGCCAATCAATCCAACAATCATAAACGCTAACATTAAAAAGGCGTTAACTTTATTGGTTTGTTTACGAGATTGTTCTTCTCCCTTTAATACACTAACATATTCTGCTGCTTTGGAAATTTGAAAAATCACCAAAAAAATTAGTGCAATAACTGCTATTACAAAAAACATCTGCATAATAAAAAATCAAATTAAAAAATCAAAATTAAAAAGTCTAATCCCAATTCAACATTCACAATTTATAATTCAACATTACTTTTAAGTATGGTGTATAATACTTTCTTTTAAGAAAGGATGATATTTTGGTACCAAAGGTTTACTGGCTAAAGCCTTACCCACACCAAATATCATTGCACCTACAAAAAAGCTTAAAATTCCAAAATCAAACCAACCTAATGTAACATGTTCTTTACTGATGCTACCCATAATTTGTTGGTAATAGTCTATCCAATGTCCGAACAAAATCAACACAGCCATAAACGTTACTAAAGTATAATTTCTTTTTGCTGCACGTTTCATTAAAATGATTAAAGGACAAACAAAATTGATAATTAAATTCAAAAAGAAAATGCCTTTATACGGACCCTGAACTCTATGTTTGAAATAGATAATTTCTTCTGGTTGATTTGAATACCAAATTAACATGTATTGGCTAAACCATAAATATGTCCAGAATATAGAAAATGCAAACATAAATTTTGCAACATCATGTAAATGTTCACTATTCGTATATTCTAAATATCCTTTATTTTTTAAGTAGATAATCCATAGTGCAATTAAACTCATACCACTAACAAAAGTGCTTGCAAAGTTGTACCAACTGTACATAGTACTATACCAATGTGCATCTAAACTCATCATCAATAACCAAGGAACGGTTGAACCAACAGTTAAACCAAACCAAACCAAGAATGTTGCAGCACGAACAGTATTTTCTTTAATAAATGCTGCACCAGTTACACCATCCATTGCTGCTTCATCTGCTTTATTGCTTAATTGACGCATTCTGTAGCCCAAAAAACTCCATAATCCAATAGCTAGTACAGTCCAAACTGTAAAAAATTTAATATTCAAAAAACTTGCTTTCCCTTTTAAAATCGGGTCATTGGCCACTGCCTCTGTATCTAACCAATGATAAATATGGTGATTATGAGAAAAGCCAATGTATAATAAAACAGCTAATGTAATTGAACCAAAGATTGGAACTAAAGTTGAAATAGCTTCTGGTATTCTACGAAAAGCAACAGGCCACCCACCCCAGGCCATTGTAGTAACACAAATAAAAAACATTGCAGCGTTACAAACTAATGTCCAGAATATGGTGTTATACATTATGGTTCCTAAAAAAACTGCTTTTTCATGATCAGTTCCCATCCCTTTTGTAAACAAACCAATAGCAAAACTTATTAGTCCTACGCCTATTAAGGCATAAGCCCATTTTTTCATTTTTCCAGGAATTTCAAATTGTTCTCTTATTGATGCCATCTTTTTTTGAATTATGAGTTATGAATTATGAGTTATGAATGAGTTAAACCAATAATTCTACACTTAACTATTTTAATTTTTTTTAGAAAAATGAGGAAATGATAAACATTTATAACTCATAATTCTTATTCGTTTAATTGGCCTTTGCCACAGCTGCTGGTGCAGCACTAGCTTTAGCCTCTTTTTGTTTGAACTTAATGTAAGCAATAATTTCCCATCGTTGCTTTCTACTTAATTGAGAAGCATAACTTCCCATTAAGTTTCTACCATAGGCTATACTATAAAACATTTGCCCTTCTGGCATTGCCTCATATTTTGCATCTCCAACTAATGTTGCAGGTTTTGCAGCATAGGGACCTTCACCACCTTTGTATAAAGGGCCATTGCCATCTAAGTTTGTTCCATGGCAAATTCCACAATGAATTAAATATAATCTTTCCGATTCCATTAACTCGGCTCCAGTTAAATATTCAATAGGGCTAACAACCATTTTTGAAGCATGGTAATTTGTGGTATCCCCAATGGCATCTTTTGCTATCGGAAAAGGCATTTCCTCGCCTCGTGCTAAAGTGCCAGTCACTGGTCTATTATTATAAAATATTTTTGCACCTCTATCATTTTCATCAGTTGTAAAAATTGATGAATCTCTATCTGCATAAGTTTCATAAGCTCTACTATAGGCCATATCGGGCATATATGTATTACTTGGCTTACGCTTTATTTCGTTACAGCCAATTACTGTTGTAACAAATGCAACGCCTAAAAAAATATAAATTCCTTTCATTCAAAAAATATAAAAATTCCAAAAAATAATTACCATTAATTAAGCTACCGATATATTGCCTTCGAATGGCATTACATCTTTATCATATCTTCCTATCCACCAACCTTCCTCTGCTTCTTCAGTTTTTGTTTCAATTGCTCCACTGTTTTGTAAAAATGCTTCTAAATCAACTGTATTGGTTTTATTCGTACACTCTATTACCATTACAAATAAATCATCGGTTGCTCTTGGATGAAAATGATGTTTTTTCACGAATGGTGCTAATTGACACAAATAACAAAATGTAAGTACCATGCCAACAGCTGAAAATAAAACGGTCAATTCAAATATTATTGGTATCCAAGCTGGCAAAGCAAAGTGTGGTTTACCACCAATATCTAAAGGCCAATCTTTGGTAAAGATCCAACTAATACTAGTAATTGCTGTTATAGTTCCTGTAATACCATAAATAAAACCTGCGGTGTGTAAACTTGTTTCTCTTTCACCTAGTGCATGATCTAAACCATGTACTGCAAATGGAGTGTAAACATCTTTTATTTTATAACCAGCAGTTCTCACTTTTTTCACTGCGGGAAAAAGTGTATCCTCTGTATCATAACATCCTACTACAAATTTCTTTTTTGCCATATGAACTTCCTTTTATGGAACTAATTAATTAACTTTTTTTCTAATCGCTCGATGTGTTTTCAACTACAGTATGTCCATGACCACTGTGTTCAAAAACTGATGCTGGTACATGTTCTAAGTGCCCCATTTTTTCTTTGTAACTTTCTCCAGTTGTTTTTAATACATACTTAATTTCTGCAACTGCAATAACTGGCATGTACTTAGCAAATAAGAAAAAGCAAGTAAAGAATAAACCAAATGAACCTAAATAGAATCCAATTTCCCAAATTGATGGACTGTAATATACCGACCAACTTGATGGTAAATAATCTCTATATAAAGATGTAACAATAATTACAAAACGTTCGAACCACATACCAATATTAACTAATACACTCATAAAAAATGTAACAAATAAGTTTCTTCTCATTTTTCTGCTCCAGAAAATCTGTGGACTTAAAACGTTACAAGCCATCATTCCCCAATATGCCCAACCATAAGGGCTAAACAAGTTTGCTCTACTATACCAGAAAGTATATCCTTCAAATTTATTTTGGCTATACCAGCCCATAAATAATTCTGTTAAGTACGCAATCCCTACAATTGATCCTGTTAAAACAATTACTTTATTCATTGCCTCAATATGACCTAGTGTAATATAATCTTCCATTCCAAAAACTTTTCTTATTACAACCATTAGAGATTGTACCATAGCAAAGCCAGAAAAAATTGCACCTGCTACGAAATATGGAGGGAAAATTGTGGTATGCCAACCAGGAATTACTGAAGTTGCGAAGTCAAATGATACAATGGTATGCACTGAAAGTACTAAAGGTGTAGATAAACCAGCTAAAACTAAAGATAAACTCTCATGGCGTTGCCAGTGTTTAGTACTACCAGTCCAACCAAAAGAGAAAATGCCATATAAATGTTTACGTAATTTAGTTTTTGCTCTATCACGTACTGTTGCTAAATCTGGAATTAAACCACTATACCAGAATAGTAATGATACAGTGAAATAAGTTGAGATAGCAAATACATCCCATAACAAAGGAGAATTAAAATTTACCCATACTGGACCACGACTATTTGGATAAGGCATTACAAAGAAAGCCATCCAAACTCTACCCATATGCCAAATAGGAAACTGACCAGCACACATTACAGCAAAAATCGTCATTGCCTCAGCAGCACGGTTTACACCAGTTCTCCAACCTTGTCTGAATAATAATAAGATAGCAGAAATTAAAGTACCAGCATGACCAATACCTACCCACCAAACGAAGTTGGTAATATCCCAACCCCAACCAACAGTTTTATTTAAATTCCATTCGCCAACCCCATAAGTTACCTCTCTATAAATACTATACACACCAAAAAGCAATAAAGCAACAGCTATATAAAAACCAATATACCAGAGTTTGCTTGGCTTTGCTTCAATAGGGCGAATAATATCTACAGTAACATCATGATAAGTTTTGTTACCGTTAATTAATGGTTCCCTTAATTGCGATTCGTATTTTAAACTCATATATTCTCAACTTTGAACTTTAAGCTTTCGCTTGCAGTCTATTTATTTTTTTTGAACCCAAGTTTTGTATTTCAATTAGTCTTCGTTGCGTCGCACTCTTCAACTTTCTATTCTCTTTTAAACAAAAAGCATTAAGAATGTGCAACAGTTTTTTCTTCTTCAATATTTCTCACCTTAGCCATATAACTCACATTCGGCATAACATGCAATTGTTCTAAGCTATAAAATAATCTGCTAGAATTAATTGCTCTGTGTTCAGAAACTGCACTCTTACTATCATTCACGTTACCAAATACAATAGCTTCGGTTGGGCAAGATTGTTGACAAGCAACTTTCAAATCCCACTTCTTATCTTCTCCACCTGTTTCTAAAGGTCTGCTTTCTTTTTTAGCTTTTAATTTTCCTTCTTGTAAACGTTGTACACAGAAACTACATTTTTCAATTACACCTCTTGAACGAACTGTTACATCTGGATTTAAAACCATTCTGGTTAAATCATCATTCATGTAATGAATGGCATCATTCAATTCACCTTGGTTATTAGGAAAACTATCAGAACCGGCATAATCTGCCCAGTTAAATCTTCTTACTTTATAAGGACAGTTGTTAGCACAATATCTTGTACCAATACATCTGTTATAAATCATTTGGTTTAATCCTTCAGAGCTATGGTTGGTTGCAGCAACAGGACAAACATTTTCACAAGGAGCATTATCACAATGTTGGCACATTAATGGTTGAAACACTACACTTGGATTATCTAAATCATCGCCACTATAATAACGATCAATTCTTAACCATTGCATATCGTGGAAACGTAACACCTCCGCTTTACCCACCACACTAACATTGTTTTCTGCTGTACATGCTACAACACAAGCACCACAACCATTACAAGCATTTAAGTCAATGCTCATACACCATTTAATACCTGGTTTATCGAAAGGTTTGTAAATGCTTCCATCTTCTTTAAACTTAGCCAAACCACCATATGCTGCTAATTCTTTTTCTCTCTCGTCTAAAACTTTGTTTGGATTATGTTTTAACTCGGCAAGAGTTAATTCTTTCATCACTTCAGTTCTATTTCCTTGAGGGGTATTGTAAATATTATGTGTTTGCGTTAATGCAACAGGATATAATTCTTTAGTTAAGTTTAAAGTAATATTGGATGCATTGAAACTTACATTACCATTTACAAATTTTGCAAATTGAAATGCATTTGTACCAACTGAATTTTCTCCATCAGTTGCTGCTCTACCCACTAAAGCTGTTCTTCCAAATCCTAAAGCAATACCCACAGTTTTAGGATGTGTACCAGGAATTATTAAAGCTGGTAATTTTACTTTTTTACCATTTACAGTTATTTCAACAACTTTCTTTTTAGGTTGAACTTCATAAGCATCAGCTTGTCCGCCATTAGTTAAATCAATTTTCAATAGCTCTTTTGCCATTGATGGAGAAACTATTAAATAGTTATCCCAAGTAGCACGAGTTACAGGATCTGGCATTTCCATTAACCATGGATTTGCAGTTCCTTCGCCAGCACCAATAGATACTTTTTGATATAATTGTAATTCAACTGTATTAGAAACTGGTATTGCAGCTACAGCTGATTTTGCTGCATCAACAGCACTTGAACTAAAACTTGCAACAGAACTTGTTGCAGTTACACCCCAAACACCATCTTGTAAGGCTTTATCCCAAGCATTTTCGCTGCCTAATTTTTTACTCCAAAATGCTTTTAAAGTTCCAACAAAGTCTATTGTACTTCCAGCCCACTTCAATAAACTATCTTGCCATTGACGTGTTTTGAATAATGGATTGATAGTTGGTTGTAAAAATGAAAATTGATTGGTAGCAATTTCTGCATCTCCCCATGATTCTAAATAATGATGTGATGGAATTTGATAAGTACATAACTGAGAAGTTTCGTCTGCTTTTGCATTACAACTTACAGTTGTACTAATTCCTTTTAACCAACTAGTTACTTTTTTTGTATCACCCCAAGAATAAACAGGATTTGCATCCACTATAATTAATGTATCAACTTTGCTATCTAATAAAGTAGCAAAATCTGCATCAATACCTTGTTTAGTATTATTTAATGAACCAAAATCAATAGTTTTTCCATTTGCTCCAATAGCTTCGTTAATTGCATTTACAACAATTTGAACATTAGTATCATTACTTCCACAAACTACCAAAGCCTCACCATTAGCAGTTTTCAAAGCTTTTGCAGCTTTTTCAATTCCTTTTGCTAATTTCTTGTCGGCTATATTAACAGCAGTTCCACTGATAGCATTATATAAACCTAAAACAACAGCACCAGTTTCGCTTGGTCTATGTAAAAATCTTTCATCAGCATTTGACCCTGTTAAACTTGCCACAGTTTCAAAAGCAATGTGGCGACTCATATCAATATTTTTAGGATTGATTTTTTTGCCTTTTGCATATTGTTTTGCATAGGTAACAGGACTAATCCAAGTGCCTAAAAAATCTGCACCAATACTAACTATTGCCTTTGCTTTATCAAATTGATAAGAAGGAATAGCTTGTTTTCCATAACAAATTTTATTCGCATTTAAAATACCACTGTAAGAAACTGCATCGTATTGAACATGCTTGCTTCCAGTATATTTTGATAAGAATTGATTAATCACTTCTTTTGAAGTAGGTGAGTTTATTGTTGAAGAAAGTATCACTACATTTCCTGTAATTTTTCCTATTAATTCTTTATCTATAGATTCAAAAGTTGCTTCCTTACCATTGATTGTTGGGAAACGTAATCTTGCACCATCATATAAATCTAAAACACTTGCTTGAACTTTTGCTGAAGTTCCACCTCCAGTTAAGGGGCTTAATTCGTTACCTTCAATTTTTATTGGTCTACCATCTCTAACTTTAGCAACAACGCTTAAAGCATCGCCATCTTGAACATAAGTAGTTGCAAAATATTGTGCAACACCTGGAATAATTTCTTCTGGTCGATTAGCAAATGGTATAGATTTTTTAATAGGGGTTTCACAACTTGCAGCAATTGCAGCTGCAGCTGTTGTAAAACCTAAGTATTTTAAAAAGTCTCTTCTTGGAGTATTTGCATCCATTAAAGCACCATCTGCTTCAAATGGTAAATCTTCTTTAAACTCATCTTTTGCTAACTTTTGATAAGCTTCTGTGTTGTTTAATTCTCCAAAACTTTGCCAATGTTTACTCATAATGACTATGATAATTCGATAATTTATAATACAATGTTCATCCTAATTTGATAAAAAATACTTACCAATATTAATAGTGACATTTCTGACACTCGATTCCACCAATTTTTTCAACTGTAATTCCTTTTGCACTATCAATCTTTCCACTCTTCAATTCATCATGATATTTCTCGTATATACTGTAAAAACCATTTTCTTTAAATTGAACTTTTGTTTCTCTATGGCAATTCACACACCAACTCATACTTAAATCTGAAAACTGTTTAACCTCGTCCATTTTAGTAATATCACCATGACAAGTTTGACATTGAACTTTACCCGCTTTAATATGTTGACTATGATTAAAATAAACATGGTCTGGCAAATTATGAATTTTTACCCAAGGTATTGGGTTCGCTTTTGATGCATCCCAAGGTTGGCCAGGTGTATAATTAGCGTACTTATATAATTTTTGAATTTCTGCTGTGCCGTTTACTTCTTCTCCTTCTTCTGTATAAAGTTTTGCAGTTCCTTTATACTCATTGATAGCCATATGGCAATTCATACAAACGTTTACAGATGGAATGTTTGCATGTTTACCATCTTGTGCACCACCATGACAATATAAACAATTGACTTGGTTTACGCCAGCATGTACTTTATGAGAATAAAAGATGGGCTGTATTGGAACATAATCTTTATTTCTTCCCAACCCAATTGCACCTTTTGCAGTTAAATAACCTCCTATGATTACTAAAATAATGATACCAAAAGCTATGTAAGTTCTATTTTTCCAAAATACAATAGGTTCAGGTGTATCGAAACCTTCTTTAACATCTGCTAATTTTTTAAGACTGCTATTTACTTGTAATAAAGTAAATGCAACAATGGCCAATATTAATGTTAATATTCCAAATAAAAGTGTACTATCAGATTCGTTATTTGCAATTTCAGGATTGCTAGGATTTGCTGCAACTGGTGGTTTCCAATCCTTAATATAATCGAAAATATCGCCAATTTGTTTATCATCTAACACGCCTTCAAATACATTCATTGCACTTTTATTATACTCATTGTATAATGCAATGGCATAAGGGTCGTTAGTGGTTTTCATGTAAGAACCTGTGTTCTTAGTCCAAGCTATGAGATTTTTTCTGTTTCCTTTCCATCTTTCTTCTACACCCTGAAGTGCTGGACCAGTTAATTTTTTATCAATGGCATGGCATGAAGCACAATTTTTCATGAAAAGTGTTTTGCCATCATCTGCTGCTAATACATTCTTGCTGAAAGTAAATGATAAAACAAATAAAATGCTCGCAAGTATGGTTCTATTAATTCTGTAATGAAACTTCATATTCACTATCTGTGGTTCTTGTTGTAGATAAATTCCTAAACGCCGGCAAAAATATGACCTACACATGACATAACCACTATGTTAAAAAAGTTTTTTTAAGATTTTTTTTCTTTTTAAGAAAAAAAATAAAAAACATAATAATAACAAGGGTTGTATTTAATTTGCACAATTTTAATAATTAAATCTTGAGCAACTTTATTATAAGATTGAAGCAGAAATGGAAAGTAAATTGGTTACAATTTGCTTTAATAATTACAACATTTGCTTTGGGAGGAAGTTTTTGTGCATACTTAAGTAAAAAAATATTGAATGTTTTTTTTACCGAAAAAAATTTTGTTTTTTATACCATTTATATCATTCTGGTTACTTTATTGTGGCCTGTTTGTGTATTAGCAATTAGTGTTCTTTTGGGGCAATTCATTTTTTTTAAAAAATACATTCAAAGAATTGGTAAAAGATTTTTTGGAAATTCATAAATCTCGCTTTATTATTTTTCAACAATTTTTATTATGCAAAAACAAATTATTTGTATTGGTGCTGCTTTGGTAGATGAATTGTATGCTGCAGCTGCACCTATATTACTAGCAACAACTAATGATGCTATTGTACATAGAAGTGCAGGCGGTGTAAGCAGAAATATTGCTCATCAATTAGCATTATTAGGTTTACCTGTGCAATTGATTAGTGTTTTTGGTAACGATGGTGAGGGAGATTGGTTAAAAACCATTTGTGATTATACCAATATTAAATTAGATGCTTCAATAACTACCAGCTCTTTAACAGGAAAATACACTGGTATTTTAAATTATGATGGTTCCTTATTTACTGCATTAATTACCAATGCAGAATTAGATTTAATTACAACTGAGCATTTAAATAAACATCAAGCTTTATTACACACAGCTTCTTTTATTATTGCTGATGCTAATATTAGTTTAGTTGCTATGGAATGGTTAGCTAACTTCTGTGGTAATAATTCCATTCCTTTAATTATAGAACCAGTATCTGTTCCACCTGCTGCAAAATTAAGTAAGATGAATTTGAATGGTGTTTTTATGCTTACACCAAATGAAGATGAATTACCTGCACTAACAGGAAACAATCATAATACAACCATACACGAACAAGCAGAAGAATTATTAAACAGAGGGGCAAAAAAAGTATGGTTACACAATGGAGCTAATGGAAGTGTTTTATTTACTAGAGAAAAAACAATTACACTTGAGGCACCAAAAGTTGATGAAGTAAAAGATTGTACTGGTGCTGGTGATGGCTCTTTATCTGGATTTATATTAGCACAATATTTAAATAAATCTGATGAAGAAAGTTTGAAAATTGCACATACACTTTCTGCAGAAATTTTACAAATGAATGGTGCCATTGCAACTCATATTAAACAAGATGATTTATTGCAATTAGTAGAAAAATATTATCCTACTGTATAGCATTTAATTTATATGTTGCACTAAATTCATATTCTTTATTGGGTTCAATATATAACAATCCCATTTTATTATTAAATGCATCGGGTGCTGCACTTAAATTTTCAATAGCAATGCTTTGTCGATGTGGTGGTGTATATATTTGTAGATAAGGGTAATTATGGTTCGATGAAATTTCGATGCCTATTTTTTTGCCCTTAATAATACAACTGGGTGCTTCATTGTTTTTCAGTTTAAAACAATTATCGAGTTGAATATTTTTTAATGAGACTAACTGATTAAACCTCTCATCTACAATTAACTTTTTAGTTGGAATAAGCGTTTCATTAAATTCAACTTGTTGATTAGAGTTTATTTGAAGTTCAGCCTCATCAACACAAACATCTAATTTAAAATAAGGATGCCAGCCATCACAAAAAGGAATGGCAATTTTATTATCATGAGTAACTGATGTGGCTACAGTTAATTTATTTTCTGAAGTTAATTTCCAAATTACTTGAATGGAAAAAGGAAAAGGATATCCATTGTCTGTTCCTAAATAACCACATTGTAATACTACCAAAGCATGATTAGCATTGGCCATTGTATGAACAATTTTATATTCAGCATCGTAAACAATTCCATGGATGGCGTGTTCAGCTAGGTAAAACTTCTCAATGGTATAATCTTTTTCATTAAAAAAATATTTGCCATTATTTAATCTGCAAACAAATGGGCTCAGCTTGCAACTCTTAAACCAAGCTTCTTTAGGATGAATTGCTTCTGCTACGTTTTCGTATCCATCAATCACATTAAAATAATCATTTCCAATTTTACAAACCAATTTATTTAGCATTGCACCAAATGCAAAAACTTCAACCAAAGTTTCATTCGATTCATCTATTAAATGAATAATTGAATATTTTTCTGCAGCATTAATATTTACAGTAAACAAAGCTTAAAATTTATTTCACAATATTAATATCATTTAACAAGTATGCTATCTATTAATTTTGTTGCATAGTATTTACAACATGAACACATTAAAAAAAATTGCTATCATTCCTGCACGATATGCTGCAACTAGATTCCCTGCAAAGTTGATGCAATTATTGGGTAATAAAACTGTTATCAGACATACTTATGAAAACACTATTGCAACAGGTTTATTTGATGATGTTTTTGTGGTAACTGATAGCGATATTATTTTTAATGAAATTATAGAACATGGTGGTAAAGCCATCATGAGTAAAAAGAAACATGAAAGTGGCAGTGATAGAATTGCTGAAGCAGCAACAGATTTAGATGTTGATATTATTGTTAATGTACAGGGCGATGAACCTTTTGTACAACGTACACCACTTGAAAAATTATTAGAAACTTTTAATGATGCATCTGTTCAGGTTGCAAGCTTAATGCAGGTTTTAACAGATGAAAAACTAATTGCCGACCCTAACTATGTTAAAGTAGCAGTAGATAAAAATATGAATGCTTTACTATTTAGTAGAAGTGTAATTCCTTACAAAAGAGATACTTCAATTTCACCAACTTACTATGAACATATTGGTGTGTATGCATTTAAAAAACATGCATTGCTCAACTTTACTAATTGGCCAATCGCACCACTTGAAACTGCAGAAAAAATTGAATGCTTACGTTATTTAGAAAATGGTGTTTCAATAAAAATGGTGCTTACAGATTATATGGGAATTGAAATTGATACACCTGAGGATTTAAAAAAGGCTGCAAAGTTTTTGTAAGAATTACTTTACGTTTTGTAACCTCATCAACTTATAATATTTTACCATGGTATTATAAGCTACTGTCCATGCTATAAAAAATCCATCAGCACCATCTAAAAAACCAAGTTTTAAAAAATAACCAGATTTAAAAGCAACAATTGGATTAAAAAATAATTTAAACCAATTGCTTCTCTTACCTTGATCAAATAAAGCTTTGGCTTGAATGGTAGTGAATTTATTTTGTTGAGTTAACACTTCTTCAACTCTGTAATAGCTGTAATGATGAATATCTCCTTTTAAAAAACTTATTGTAGCATTTTCTTGCATAACAATTTTATCGTGTGGATTTACACCACCCCATTTGCCTTTTTTTTGATTGAATAATCTTAATTTTATATCTGGATACCAAGTGCCATGTTTAATCCATTTGCCACAAAAATTTGTGCAGCGATTCATAGTATATGCATCTGCAGAAAAATTATTTTGTTTTACTTTTTTTATAGATTTTATTAAT
>JANLVQ010000268.1:0-10609 GCA_031364085.1 Chitinophagaceae bacterium | reverse complement strand
GGTTTTAAAATAGGCAACAGTAGTAGAGTTATAGCCAAAACTTGCATGCAAAACGCCTGTGTTACTAAACTCAATATCTGTACAGAAAGTACTGCTTTGACTAGAAGGTGTAATTACTGTAAAAGTATTGCCACCATCTGTTGAACGTTGTAATCCATATCCTGAAGTTGCGTAATAAATGTTTCCAAATAAATCACACAATACTTTAAAACTTTTGTAAACACTAGCTGTTGCTGTTAACCTATTCCAACTAACACCATGATCTATTGATTTAAAAATTCCTCCTCCTCTAACAGCATCAGAATTATTGCTTGGCTCACCTGTTGATGCATATAAAATATCATAATTAGATGGATCTTGGCAAATAGATGAAATGGACATATTGCTTAAATAATCATTAATCTGAACCCAGTTAGGATCAGCTGATGTCATAAAATTGGTACATTTCCATAAACCACCATTAACACCACCACAAAAAACAGTATTGCCAGTTGCATCTGAAACATCTACTACAACGCCTCTCATTCTTCCTGAGGTATAAGCTCCAGTAAAACCTCCTCCTCCTCCTCTGCCATTTCCATTACTAGGTCCAACACTATCATAAATAGGTCCTCTTTCTTGCCAAATTCCAGTTACATTATCTGTTGTTAAACCTTGTTTTTGTGCCATAGTAAAATTCATAGCATCCCATAATCTTTCAATAGGTACTCTGCCTAAAGCAGGGTCTTTGGTTTGTTCAAATTCTTGATTGGCTCTTTCAGCAGGGCCATCATACATTTCATGTGCTTCATCTTCAAACAATTCATCATTTTGAGTATTATGACAAGATGAAATTAGAAAAGCAAACAAAATTACAATTGCAAAAGGTAGATTTTTTTTAATGTACATGTAACTAAAATAAATGATGTATAAAATTAAGGTAGATTAATTTATTTTATTTGGATATTGTTCTAAAGCTTTTTCTAAACAATCCATTGCAAGATTTATTGATTCAAGATTTAAAACATAAGCTAACCTTACTTCTTGTTTTCCCAAACCGGCAGTTCCATAAAAACCTGTTGCTGGTGCTAACATTACTGTTGCATTATTATAATTGAAACTTTCTAATAACCACTGACAAAAAGCATCACTATCATCAATAGGTAATTTTGCAATTGCATAAAAAGCACCACCTGGGTTCGGGCAAAAAACATCTTTCATTTGGTTTAATCTTTTTACAATTAAATTTCTACGGGATTGATATTCTGCTTTTGTAGTATCAAAGTAGTTAGCTGGTAAATCAATAGCAGCTTCTCCTGCAATTTGTGCAAAGCTTGGTGGGCTTAATCTGGCTTGTGCAAATTTCATCACTGCATCTAATAAAGCTTTGTTTTTTGTTACTAATGCTCCAATTCTTCCACCACAAGCACTATAACGTTTACTTATAGTATCCATCATTACCACATGCTCATTAACTTCAGTTAAGTGTAGTGCACTAATCTGTTTTCCTTCATAACAAAACTCTCTGTAAGCTTCATCACTAAATAAATACAAATTATGTTTTAAGATGAGTTGTTTCAAAGCTTCCATCTCATCTTTTGTATATAAATAACCAGTTGGATTATTAGGATTACAAATTACAATTGCCTTGGTTTTAGAAGTTACTTTCTTTTCAAATTCTTCAATCGATGGCAAGGCAAAACTATTTTCAATATGTGAAGTTATAGGAATCACTTTTACCCCTGCTGCAACTGCAAATCCATTATAATTTGCATAAAAAGGTTCAGGAATAATTACTTCATCTCCTGCATCCATACAAGCCATAAAAGCAAATAAAATGGCCTCGCTACCACCAGTTGTGATAATAATTTGATTGTAATCAACATCAATATTTACAGACTTATAATATTGCACTAGTTTTTTTCTGTAACTCTCATTTCCGGCACTGTGGCTATATTCTAAAACTTTAAAATCACTATTTCTTACAGCATCTAAAATAAGTTTTGGTGTTTCTATATCTGGTTGTCCTATATTTAAATGATATACAGTTATCCCTCTTTTTTTTGCTGCTTCTGCATAAGGAACCAATTTTCGAATTGGAGATGAAGGCATTTCTTGCCCTCTTTGACTAATACTTAACATTTGGCAAATATATGATTTGATTGAAAAAAAGATAAAACTAAACCTAAGCTAACTCAATTCTTACATTTGCGAAATGAAAAAAAATTGGTTCGCAGGTGTTTTAAGATTCCTGTTTACATTAATTACAATCATTATCTCTATTCTATATTTCATAGGTTGTTTACTACCTTGGGTTTCAGCAAATGAATTTTGGTTTGGAGGTTTAATAGGTTTAGGGTTCCCTTTTCTAGCACTTGGTATGATCTTAGTTACCATTATCTGTATTTTTATTCGAAAAAAAATAGCATTTTATTTACTTATTTTAATCTGCTTAGGATATCAACAACTTCAAACAATTATTGCATGGAATAAGACAACAGAATTTAATTCAATAAAAGCAGATAATAACATTAGAATTATTAGTTGGAATATTGCTTATCTGAGTGGCAAAACTCTATATACAACAGAAAAAGCTCATTCAATAGAAGAAGTTATTGCATCTCTTATCAAGCAAAACGCAGATATTATTTGTTTACAAGAATTTCAAGAATGTAATAAGGGTTGTAAAGCATTAGATTTATTGAATAATAAATATCCTTTTTATTACTTAAGTAAATGGAATAATAGAATTTTAAAGGTTGGAAGCATAGGTGCAATATTTTCGAGATTCCCCATCATCAAAAAAGATTTTAGAAGTTTCAAGAATAGTGAAACTGTATTAAAAGCAGATATTAAAATTGGCTTTGATACCATTTCTATATTTACTACTCATTTAGAATCTTTTAAATTTTCGAAAGATGAGTTTAAGAAAATTGATCTTGCCAATGCAAATCAAAATTTAAACAAAAAAAACACCAGAGGAATTTTATCTAAGCTAAAACACAAACTAAAAACACATAGTATAGAAGCAAATATTGTGAATAAATTTATGCAAACAACAGGTCACTCAATTATACTAACTGGAGATTTTAATGAAGTGGCTACTAACAATATTTATTGGAAACTTAGAGGTAACAAACAAGATGCTTTTTTAGAAAAAGGTTCAGGTTTTGGCTCTACTTATAATTCATTAAAAAATAATTTGAGAATCGATTTTATTTTTCCTGATACCAATTTTATAGTAAAGCAATTTAAATTAGTTGATGAAAATTTGAGCGATCACAAAATGCTCGTAACCGATTTATTGCTCAAAAACTAATCTTTTAAAAACAACTTCAATAAATAAGGTTACCTTCTTACTTTCGCTGCATATACTTTTAAAGGAATTCAATAAAAATGGCTTTAACAATTTATAATACACTTACTCGTAAAAAAGAAGTTTTTACACCCATTACTAAAGGTCATGTTGGTTTGTATGTATGTGGACCAACAGTAAGTGGAGAAAGCCATTTAGGCCATGCAAGACCTTATATAACCTTTGATGTAGTAAATAGATATTTAATTCACTTAGGTTATAAAGTTCGTTATGTAAGAAATATTACAGATGCTGGACATTTTGAAGAAGAAGGAAGAGAAGCAGAAGACAAAATTTCTAAAAAAGCTATTCTTGAAAAACTTGAACCCATGGAATTGGTACATAAATACACCAATTTATTTCATTGGGCTATGAAAGCTTTTAATACACTAGATCCATCTATTGAGCCCACAGCAACTGGTCATATAATTGAACAAATTGATATGATAGAATACATTATTGCTGATGGTTATGCTTATGAAGCTAATGGTTCTGTTTATTTTGATGTTGAAAAATATCATCAATCATTTTCAAAAAAAGAAATTCCTTATGGTATTTTAAGTGGAAGAGTTTTAGAAGATATGTTAGAAACTACAAGAGAGTTAGACAATCAAGAAGAGAAACGAAATAAAGCAGATTTTGCATTATGGAAAAATGCAGCCCCAGAACATATTATGCGTTGGAAAAGCCCTTGGGGTGTTGGTTTTCCTGGATGGCATATTGAATGTAGTGCCATGAGTAGAAAATATTTGGGTGAACAATTTGATATACATGGTGGTGGAATGGATTTACAGTTTCCGCATCATGAATGCGAAATTGCACAAAGTGTAGTTTGCCATAATAAAATTCCAGCAAAGTATTGGATGCATAATAACATGATTACCATCAATGGGAAAAAGATGGGCAAGAGTTATAACAATGTAATAAAACTAACAGAAATGTTTAGTGGCAATCATCATTTATTAACTCAGCCATTTCATCCAATGGTGATTCGATTTTTTATTTTACAAACACATTATAGTAGCACATTAGATTTTAGTAATGATGCTCTAATTGCTTCTGAAAAAGGCTTAAAGCGTTTATGGGAAGCTTATGATAATTTGAAAAATTTGGAATTGGGAATTGGGAATTGGGAAGCATCAGATCAAGAGCTTGATGCAAAATGTAAAAAGTTAGTTGATGAGTTTGAAAAATTTTTAAATGATGATTTTTCAACTGCAAAAATTTTGGCTAATATGTTTGAATTAACATCAACTATTAATGCTATTAAACATAAACAAATTGAAGCTACTTCAATAAGTTCAAATACTTTACAATTGATGAAAACTCAGTTTAAAGTTTATTTAGAAGATATTTTAGGATTACAAGCCATACAAGTAGATATTTATTCATCTTTTGAAGGAATGATTCAACTTTTAATTAATATTAGAAAAGAAGCTAAAACAAAAAAAGATTTTGTAACCAGTGACAAAATAAGAAATGAATTAGCAACTCTGGGTGTTGTATTAAAAGATGAAAAAGATGGAGAAATTAGTTGGGGATTTGCTTAATTAATCACCAAAGCATTTCCTTTATACATTGGTAAAACATTTGCCACATCTATACTTACACAATATTCCATATCCTCTTCTAACCCAAATTTTGCAAGCCTATGCCAATGTGTAGTGTTACGAATAAATGATTTCATTTCGTGTTTATGTTGTTGATACATTTCTTCTGCCATTAAACTACTATCGCAATGTACCGTAAAGTTTTGTTTTACTTTTTCAATTACTGCTCCAGCAAATAAAGTATCTTCTAAATTAAATTTATCTTTCCATGCACTGCATCCTAAAAAAACATTTTTATTAGTAGTTAATAAAAAATTACACACTGCACTTAAATTAGGAAATGAACCTGTAATTATTTCTGAAGCTCTTTTTTGTAAAGCCATATGCAAAAACTTTGTACCGTTTGTTGTAGTTAAAACCAACGTTTTATCCTCAATAAAACTTCTTGGATAATCAGTTGGAGAATTTCCATATTGCAAACCTTCAATAATTTTTCCATCACGTTCGCCTGCTGTAATACTGTTGGGCATTGACTTTCCAATGGCAATACATTCTGCAACATTATCAACAGGAATAATTTGTTTGGCACCATTATATAAAGCCACAGCAATGGTGCTTGTTGCTCTAAACACATCTATAATTACAACCACACTATCAGTTACATCATAAACATCTAATAATTTAGGAGAAAGTATAGTGTGCAGAAAAGGTTTTTGCATGATGAAAATAAAATAAGAAATTAAATTTTAATATGTGTTGATTTTATAGCCTCACCATAAAATATAGAAGAATGTTTATCAAAATCATCCGTTGAATCTGATGTATAAAAAATTCTTGTAGATCCTTTACTGCAAAGCATTTCAATTTCTGGATGACGTTGTAAATAATCTTTTAAACTAGCTGCAACAATCTCTCCCTGAGAAATAATTTTTGTTCCAACTGGTGTATGTTCTATTATTTTATTAATTAATAATGGAAAATGAGTACATGCTAAAAGAATACAATCAATATTACTATTTTGTTTTTCTAATTCATTAATATATTCTTTTACAAAATAATCAGCACCATGAGAGTGATGTTCATTATTTTCTATCAATGGCACCCACATAGGACAAGCTTGTTGAAATACTTTTACAGCAGGAAAAAATTTTTTAATTTCAATACTGTATGATTGAGAGTGAACTGTACCACTAGTTGCCAACACTCCAATATTTTTAGTCTCAGTAAACTTTCCAATTACTTCAGCAGTTGGTCTTATAACACCCAACACTCTTTTATTTTCATTAATTTTTGGAAGATGATTTTGCTGAATACTTCTTAAAGCCTTTGCTGATGCTGTATTACAAGCTAATATCACTAAATGACAACCTCGATTAAAAAACCAATCTACACATTCTTTGGTATATTCATAAACCGTTTCAAAACTTCTATTACCATAAGGAGCACGAGCATTATCACCTAAATACATATAATCATATTCAGGTAAAAGTTTTACAATTTCCTTTAGTACTGTTAATCCTCCATAACCACTATCGAAAACTCCAATAGAAAAAGGTTTTTGCATATTGTTAATTTAAAATGCTTTCCAACCTTGTGCAAAAAAATCATGTAATCCTCCGCCTCGAGAAATTAGTTTACAACCTTCCTCTAACTCTGTCATATAACCTACTACACTAATTTCTTCACTTGTGGTAATCTTATCATAATCTTCTTGTTTAATTGTAAAAATGAGTTCATAATCTTCGCCACCATTTAATGCACAAACAGTTGGGTCTAATCCAAACTTAAATGCTGCTTGTCGAGAATCTTGATGAATAGGTAATTTTTCTTCATAAATTCTGCAACCTAAATTGCTTTGTTTACTAATGTGTTTTATTTCACTACTTAATCCATCGCTAATATCCATCATACTTGTAGGAACAATATTGTTATTATTCAAAAACTCAATAATATCAACTCTTGCTTCTGGTTTTAATAATTTTCCTACAATATAATATTCGCCTTCAAGGTCTGGTTGTATTTGTGAATTTTCTAAATAAATTTTCTTTTCTCTTTCCATTAAAGTTAATCCTAAAAAAGCACCTCCTAAAAATCCACTAACACAAATTAAATCACCTTTATTAGCATTACTTCTTTTGATATATTTATCTGGAGCCACTTCACCAATGGCTGTTACAGAAATGATAAACCCAACTTTAGATGATGTTGTATCGCCACCAACTAAATCAACATTGTATTTTTCACAAGCAGCATAAACACCTTCGTAAAATTCATCAATGGCTTCTAAACTAATTTTATTGCTTAATGCAATACTCATTGTGATTTGAGTTGGATTGCCATTCATTGCATAAATATCACTCAAGTTTACCACCACACTTTTATACCCTAAATGTTTTAGTGGAGTATACATTAAATCGAAATGAATACCTTCAATTAATAAATCTGTACTAATTAAAGTTTGTTTTCCAAAATGATCAATTACTGCTGCATCATCACCAACTGCAATTATTGTTGAAGCATTTTTTATTTCGAAGTTTTTTGTAAGATGGTCTATCAAACCAAACTCGCCTAATGTTTCTATTTCTGTTCTATTCATATTACATATTAAATTTCTCCTCCATTTACAACTCTAACTAAATCATCATGTATTTTTCCATTGGTAGCTATTAACCCTGGTTTATATGGGTCATAATAATCTCCTTTTAAATTAGTAACCTTACCTCCAGCTTCTTCAACAATAATAAATCCTGCAGCACTATCCCAAGCACTAAGTTGATGCTCATAAAATCCATCAAATCTTCCTGCAGCAACCCAACACAAATCAATAGCAGCACTTCCTAATCTACGTACTGGAATTCCTTTTCGAATAAATTTTTCAAAAACTTGTAATGGACCATTAGCTTCATCTAAATAGGTATAAGGAAATCCTGTAACCATGCAACTTTTAATGAGTTCTGATTTGTTTGATACACTAATTTTTTTATTATTTAAAGTAGCACCAAATCCACGCTGTGCAAAAAATAATTCGTTAATGAATGGATTATACACTGCACCTAAAATCATTTTACCAGCTTGTTCAACACCAATACTTACACAACAAATAGGAATACCATTTGCAAAATTTACAGTACCGTCAATAGGGTCAATAATCCATTTATACTCACTTTCTTGAACAATAGCTCCAACTTCTTCGCTTAAAATATAATGGTCAGGAAAATCAGCTTTAATAACATTAATTATAGCATCCTCACTTTTATGATCTATTTCAGTTACTAAATTATTAATGCCTTCTTTATTAAAAACACTAAATGAACTATCGAAATTTTCTTTAATAATTTTTCCTGCTGCTTCAGTTGCTTTTAATAAAGTATTTTTTAACATGCCGCAAAGATAAAATTATAAGCTTGAGAGTTTGTAAGAATATTCAATAAAAAGAAATTTACATCAATTAAAACTCTTTTTAAGTTGATGATTGGTTATTTTGCAATTTCTTTTAATTTAGTTTGTAGATGCAGTTATCCATAATTATAGTAAACTATAATGTTAAATATTTTTTAGAGCAATGTTTATACAGTGTTCAAAAATCTATTGAAGGTATAGATGCTGAGGTTTTGGTAGTTGACAATGACAGCAATGATGGTAGTATTGCATATTTACAGCCAATTTTTCCAAGAGTAAAATTTATTGCATCAACAACAAATTTAGGATTTGCCAAGGCCAACAATTTAGCTTTAAAACAAGATAAAGGCAACTATATTTTATTTCTAAACCCCGACACCATTATTCCTGAAAACTGTATGGTGAATTGTTTAAATTTTTTTAATGAACATACTGATAGTGGTGCTTTAGGAGTTCAGATGATTGATGGTAGTGGTAATTTTTTGCCTGAAAGTAAGAGGTCTTTCCCTTCATTATCAGCAGCATTTTTTAAGTTAACGGGCTTATCCTTACTATTTCCAAAATCAAAACTCTTTAATCAATATGCACTTGGGCATTTATTGAAAGATGATGATTATGAAGTAGATGTTTTAGCTGGTGCTTTTATGATGATTAGTAAACCAGCATTAGAACAAACACAGGGTTTCGATGAAACTTTTTTTATGTATGGAGAAGATGTTGATTTAAGTTATCGAATTCAAAAATCGGGTTTAAAAAATTATTATTTCGGCAAACAAAATATCATTCATTTTAAAGGTGAAAGTACTAAGAGAGGTAGTTTGAATTTTGTAAGAATGTTTTATAATGCTATGAGCATCTTCATAAAAAAACATTATCGAGGTAGTAAGGCAACTTTATTTTCGACATTACTCAATATAGCTATTTGGGTAAGAGCATTAATTACAGTTTTACAAAATTTGATTAATAAATCTGGTATGCTTATTATAGATGCTTTTGTAGTTTACTCTGTTTTGTTTTCTACAAAATATTTTTGGGTTTATAGTTTAAGAAATGGCAAATCTTTCGATGGCAATTTTGAATCATACTCATTACCAATTTACACTATTATTTTTATTATTAGTGCTTTATTAAGTGGCATTTATGATAATTTGTATAAACCCATGAAAGCTTTGGTAGCTTCTGCAACTTCAGTGGTGGTGCTATTAGCTTTCTACTCATTACTTCCAGAAACTTATAGATTTTCAAGAGGAGTAATTTTAGTTGGAGGAATATTAGCTGGATTAATGGTTACCATTTTAAGATGGTTATTTGTGAAGTTAGAAATTATTAAGGATAATGAAATATTCATAAATAAACAATCCATTGTTGTAGGATCTCAAATTGAATATATACAAGTGATGCAACTACTAAATAAAACTAATATTAAAGAAAGAATAATTGGTAGAGTTGGTGTTAAAGAAGATAAAAATTCAATAGGTAATATTCAAGATTTAAAAAATATTACCAAACAAGTGGGGGTAACCGAAATAATATTTTGTGAAGGCGTGTTAAGTTTTGAAAATATTATTCATGAAATTAAATTGCTGAAAAATAAAAAAATAAGTTTTAAGTTTCATGCAAAAAAAAGTCATTCAATTGTAGGTAGTGATTCTAAAACAAGTTCTGGTGAAACATTCTCCATTGAAGGATATTATACATTAGCAAGCCCTTACCAACAAAGGATGAAAAGAATGTTAGACGTTTGGTTAGCCATTATAATATTAGCTACTTTTCCATTACAAATTATTTTTATAAATAAATGGAATGAAGGTTTAAAAAATGCTTGGAAGGTTTTGTTAGGAAAAAGAACTTGGGTGGGATATTCAACTTATCAGAATACACTGCCATTAATTGCAGCAGGTGTTTTATTGCCGAGTGGCTACCCAATGAGTGAGGTGGAAAAATTTAATAAGACTTTGTTGAGAAAGTCTGATGCCATTTATGCTAAAGAATATGATTGGATGCAGGATCTGAAAATCATATTCGAAAATTACAAATACTTAGGTGGAGATTAATTTATTTTACAGTTTTTAAATATTGGCCATAACCACTTTTAGCATACTGTTCTGCTAATACAAGTAATTGCTCCTTATTAATAAAACCCATTCTAAAAGCTACTTCCTCTATACAACCAATTTTTCTGTTTTGTCTTTTTTCAATTACACGAACAAATTCACTTGCATCACTTAAACTTTCAAAAGTGCCTGTATCCAACCAAGCAGTTCCTCTATTCATTACCCCAACATGTAAATTACCACGATTTAAATACTCTTTGTTAACATCAGTA
>JANLVQ010000130.1:0-10183 GCA_031364085.1 Chitinophagaceae bacterium | reverse complement strand
GTACTGTATTAGTATCTATAGCACAAGGTAAAAAAGTTGGAATTATTGATTTAACTCAAGGTGAGTTAGGAACTAGAGGAACTGCAGACACCAGAAAGGTTGAAGCAGAAAATGCAGCAAAGGTTTTGGGAGTTGATGTAAGAGAAAATTTAAAAATGGCAGATGGTTTTTTTAAGAATGATGAAACGCATCAAAAAAAAATAATTCAAATCATTAGAAAATATCAACCCGAAATTGTTTTGTGTAATGCTCCAGAAGATAGGCATCCAGATCATGGACGAAGTGCAGCTTTAGTTGCAGATGCTGCTTTTTTAAGTGGCTTGAGAAAAATTGAAACAAAAGATAGTAATGGTAATTCTCAAAAAGTACACCGACCAACTTATGTTTTTCATTATATACAGGACAGATATTTGAAACCAGATTTTGTAATTGATATTTCAGAATATCATGATAAAAAATTAGAATCGATTTTGTGTTATTCTACTCAATTTTATGATGAAAACTCAACAGAGCCTCAAACTTATATCTCAAATCCATTGTTTTTAGAATCAATAAAATCTAAAGCAATGATTTTGGGAAAGCAAATTGGTGTAAGTTTTGCAGAAGGATTTATATCAAAAAAAATAATTGGCTTTAAAAATTTTGACGGCATTATTAAAAACGTCACCTAATCTATGAAAAAAATTATATTTCTATTTATTATTGTAAGTAGTTTTATTGCTTGTCAGAGAAATGCAATAACAGGCCGTAATCAATTAAGCTTAGTACCTGAAAGCGAAGTGCAGGCAATGGCACTTGCAGAATATTCCCAGTTTATTAATACTAATAAAGTAGTTCAAGCCAATGCCAACAGCAATGCATTGATGGTTCAACGAGTAGGTAACAAATTAATTAATGCCATTACTCAATATTATCAAAAAAACAATTTGAGCAATGAATTAGCGGGTTATAAATGGGAAATTAATTTAGTTGAAGATAAAAACATTAATGCTTGGTGCATGCCAGGAGGAAAAATTGTTGTTTACACCGGTTTATTATCTGTTACTCAAAATGAAACTGCTTTAGCAATAGTTATGGGGCATGAAATTGCACATGCTTTAGCAAAACATGGTAGTGAAAGGATGAGCCAGGGATTAGTACAACAATTAGGTGGTATTGCTTTATCAACAGCCATTCAAAATAATCCTCAAGAAACACAAGGCTTATTCATGACAGCTTTTGGCTTGGGTAGTAATTTAGGTTACATACTGCCCTTTAACAGAAATAATGAATTGGAAGCCGACAAATACGGATTGATGTTTGCAGCTTTAGCAAATTACGATCCAAGAGAGGCAATTCCTTTTTGGCAAAGAATGGCTCAACAAGGTGGAGCTAAGCCTCCTGAATTTTTAAGTACTCACCCTTCTGATGAAAGAAGAATTGCAGATTTAAAATCTATAATGCCAGAAATATTAAAAAAATATTACAAACCTGTTCACTAATTGCTTTATAAATTGTTTAATATAAATTTTTATTTTGAAAGAAAGAATTTATTTCGATAATGCTGCTACAACTGCTTTAGATGCTGAAGTTTTAGAAGCCATGATGCCTTATTTAACTAATAATTTTGGAAATCCATCTTCCATTTATAGTTATGGCAGAGAAAGTAGAATGGCAATAGAAAATTCAAGGAAATCTGTTGCTAAAATTTTACATGCCCATCCTGCCGAAATATTTTTTACAAGTGGTGGTACAGAAAGTAGTAATACAGCCATTTGTGCTGCCATTAGAGATTTAGGCTGTACACATATCATCAGTTCTTCAATTGAACATCATGCAACACTGCACACAGTAGAATATTTGCATCAAAAAGAAAACATAAAATTAACTTATGTAAATATTTTACCGAATGGGCATATTGATGTAAATCATTTAGCAGAAATTTTACAAAATTGTAATGATAAATGTTTGGTTACATTAATGCATGCCAATAATGAAATTGGTAATATTATTGATATACATGCAGTAGGCCATTTATGCAAAAAATACAATGCCATTTTTCATAGTGATACTGTACAAACTGTTGGTCATTTCCCATTTGATTTAAGAAATACACCTGTTGATTTTATTACAGGAGCTGGACATAAATTTCATGGGCCAAAAGGTGTTGGTATTTTATACATCAATGAAAACATAAAAATAAAACCATTTATCAATGGAGGTTCGCAGGAAAGAAATATGAGGGCAGGCACTGAAAATTTATATGGAATTGTTGGTTTTGGAAAAGCTTTAGAATTAGCAACTGCAAATTATGAGAAAGATAAAGAACACATCAAATCTCTACAAATGTACATGATGGAGCAGTTGCAAAATAAGTTTACTGCTGTGAGCTTCAACGGAGATCCAAAAAATAATTCTTTATACACTTTATTGAGTGTTAATTTTCCAAAAACAGAAAAAAGTGAAATGCTGTTGTTTAATTTAGATATTCATAATATATGTGCTAGTGGAGGAAGTGCTTGTACAAGTGGTGCAGATGCTGGCAGTCACGTAATCAAAACTTTAAAACCAAGCTCAAACGAAGTAACAGTAAGGTTTTCATTTAGCAAATACAATACTAAAACTGAAGTTGATAAAGTAATAGAACAACTTAAAACAATTGTTTAATTAAGCTACTTTCTTAGCCACAATAATCATTCTTGGAGATTGATGAACATCATAACTACCAAGATTATAATCTCCAAATACATTTTGAATTTGCATGTTTTCTAAAGAAAGCATTTCATTAAAATCGCCTAAGTTAAATTTAGCAACACGTTCTGTAGATAAATGTCTTGGTAATCCATTTTTTGTAACAGCAACTTGAACTTGTTTAAAGAAATGACTTTCTGTATGCCATTTTGTTGAGATAAATAAATATTCTTCAATTTGTTTTTCAACTAGTTTCTCGAAATGAGTTTCTTCGAAATGTACATTTAAATAATCAATCACTACAATTCCTCCCAATTTCAAACAACTCGTCATAGTTTTAATGGCGGCTTGATGTTCCTCTTGATTTTTAAAATACCCAAAACTGGTAAAAAAATTAAAAGCAAAATTAAAATAATTTTTTTTAAAACTTACCCTCATATCATGTTGAAAGAAATGCAAATTTTCTGTTTCAAATTGTTTTGCTTCTTCAATTGATTGAGAAGAAATATCTATTCCTATAACATCAAAGCCCATATCAGCCAAAGCTTTGCTATGCCTACCTTTACCACAAGCTATATCTAATATTAAAGCATTTTTATTTGGATTTAGATGTTGTATTAATCTTTCTATAAATGATATGGCTTCAACCTCATCTCTATTTTTATAAAGTAAATGATAGTAAGGCGAATTAAACCAATCTTTAAACCATTCTTGTTCTTGCATAATAAATACAAAAATATGTTACAAGTTCAACAAATAATTTGTGTAATTTAATATTAATTGCATCTTTAAGTTATCATCTTATAAATTGTGAATCAAAAACAATTAGAACATATTACAGATGCTGAATTGCTTGAGCTCTATTATCAAAAAAATGATAATGAGCTTTTAGGAGTTTTATTACAACGATATACATTATTACTTTTTGGTACATGCTTAAAATATTTAAAAAATGAAACTGAAGCAAGAGATGCTGTTCAACAAGTTTTTTTAAAATCTCTGACAGAAATTCCAAAATATAAAATTACTTATTTTAAAAGTTGGATTTACATGGTTGCTAAAAACCACTGTTTAATGCAATTAAGAAATAAAAATATTACTTTAGAATTTGGAAGTCAAATTGTTGTAGAAGAAGATACAAATAAAAAAGATGAGTTGTTTTTAAAAGAAGCACAACTTAATATTTTAGAAGTTGCCATAAATGATTTAAATGACGGTCAAAAAGAATGTATTCAAATGTTTTACTTACAAAAAAAATCTTATCAGGAAGTATGTGAACATACAGGCTTTACTTTATTACAAGTAAAAAGTTTTATACAAAATGGAAAAAGGAATTTAAAAATTTTGATGGAAAAAAAGAGTATTAAAAATCATGAGTAATGCTAAAATAAATATTGAAGAACAAAAATTGTTTCAATATCTTGAAGGAAATCTTTCAAGTGAAGAAGCTCATCAATTTGAACAAGAAATGGCTGATTCAGCATTATTAAATGATGCTGTTGAAGGCTTACAGCAATTAAAAGATAATAGTAAGATTAATAATTATATAGATGATTTAAATAAACAATTAAAACAATACACTGCATCAAAAAAGAAAAGAAGAGTGAATTACAAATCACAATTTAATTTTTGGGCAATAATATCAATAGTTTTAATTCTTGCATTATCAATTATTACATATTTAGTATTAAGTAAAATACATTCTTAATGGAAATTATTCTAAGACCTTGGCACATCAATGATGCTGAACATTTATCGAGAATTGCTAATAATGCCAATATTGCTAAATTCATGATGAATCAATTTCCTCATCCATATACAATAAAAAATGCAAAAGCATTTATTAATATGGCTACAATGAATATTCCTGCAAACATTCTTGCCATTGATTTAAAAGGAAAAGCTATAGGTGGAATTGGCATTCACTTACAACAAGATATTTATTGCAAAAATGCAGAATTGAGCTATTGGCTTGGAGAAGAATTTTGGGGTAAAGGATATATTACCCAAGCAGTTCAACAAATGTTAGATTATGCTTTTACAAATTTTGATATTGTAAGAATTTTTGCCAAACCATTTGGCTCAAACATCGGCTCGCAAAAAGTTTTAGAAAAAGCTGGATTTACATTAGAAGCAACTTTGAACAAAACAATTTTTAAAAACAATGTATTTGAAGATGAATTGATTTATGCATGTAGAAAGTAACCCCAGAAATTAAAATCTTTTGAACCATTTAAAATTATTTAAATAATTTATTTACTAATTCTGCAACCACTTCACCACTAATTAAACTGGGTGGAATTCCTGGCCCTGGAACTGTAAGTTGACCAGTATAAAAAAGATTATCAACTTTTTTACTTCTACAGCTTGGTTTTAAAATACTGGTTTGTAAAAGTGTATTGGCAAGCCCATAAGCATTGCCTTTAAAGGAATGATAATCTTCCACAAAATTACTTGTAGCATAAGATTTATAATAAATTATAGAACCTTTAACCGACTCTCCTATTCTATTTTCTAATCTTTCAACAACAATATCAAAATATTTCTTGCGTAAAGTTTCACTATCATTTTCCAATCCACTTGCAATAGGAATTAAGAAAAATAAATTTTCTTGACCTTCTGGTGCAACAGTTTCATCAGTTAAAGATGGTGCACATAAATAAAACATAGGATCAGATGGATACACTTTGGTATCATAAATTTCTTTACCATGCTGATCGAAATTGGTATCGAAAAATAAATTATGATGTAAAATATTTTTGAGTTTTTTATTTAATCCAACATAATACAATAAACAACTTGGTGCCAAAACTCTGGTATCCCAATATTTTTTTGTGTAAGATTGATATGCAGGTTCGAGAAGTTTTGTTTCTGTATGATGATAATCTGATGAAGCAATAATTACATTAGCTTTATAAGTTTGTTGTTTGGAGTTTAGTGTTGTAAATAAAACTTCATCATTCAATATTCCTTGTTCAATATTTATCTGTTCTTCACTTTTAGTTTTTGACTTTTGACTTATAACTTCAATTGCGTTTCTATTTTCAACATTTATTTTCAAAACTTCTTCATCAAAACAAAATATAACACCTAATTCTTTAGCCAATTGATACATTCCATCAACTATACTATACATCCCTTTTTTAGGATACCATGTTCCACCAACTAAATCTGCATAATTCATTAAACTATATAATGCAGGAATATTTTTTGGTAATGCCCCTAAAAACAATACAGGAAATTCTAAAAGTTGTTTAAGTTTAGGATTAGTGAAATATTTTGCAACATGTTTACTCATGTTAGTAAACACATCTAACTTAAAAATACCTTTTATTAAATTGGCATCTGCAAATTCTGTAATTGAAAGTCCAGGTTTATGAACCAATTTATTAATACCAACTTTATATTTATATGCAGCTTCTTGTAAAAACTGTTCTAATTTCTCAGCACTATTTTCTTCTAATGAATTGAATAGCTTCTTTAGTTCTTCAAACTCAGCAGGAATATCAGTTTCATCATCTTGCCAAAAAATTTTATAACTAGGGTTTAATCTTTCTAATTGATAATAATCTGAAACTTTTTTATTGAATTGATTAAAAAATCTTTCAAAAACATCAGGCATCCAATACCAACTTGGACCCATATCAAAAGTAAAACCAGATTCAGAAAATTGTCTTGCTCTACCACCTGGTGTAGCATTTTTTTCTATCAATTTTACTTGCCAACCTGCTTTTGCTAAAAAGCAGGCTGCCGATAAACCAGAAAATCCCGAGCCAATTACAATTGCATTTTTTTTCAAAACAATATATAAATTTTACCAACCTAAAATCCAAGCAAAAATTAAAGGAGCAACAATAGTAGCATCACTTTCAACAATAAATTTTGGTGTATTAATATCTAATTTACCCCAAGTAATTTTTTCGTTTGGTACAGCACCTGAGTATGAACCATACGATGTTGTTGAATCTGAAATTTGACAAAAATAACTCCAAAAAGGAACATCGTGCCACTCCAAATCTTGATACATCATGGGCACCACACAAATAGGGAAATCACCTGCAATACCACCACCAATTTGAAAAAATCCCACTCCTTTTCCTGCACTATTTGCCCTATACCATTCTGTTAACCAAACCATATATTCAATACCACTTTTTACAAGATCGGCTTTCAATTCTCCTTTAATAACATAGCTTGCAAAAATGTTTCCTGTTGTACTATCCTCCCATCCTGGACAAACAATTGGAATATTTTTTTCTGCAGCTGCAACTATCCAACTATCTTTTTTATCAATTTCATAATACTGCTCCAGCTCGCCACTTAAAACAGTTTTATATAAAAATTCGTGAGGAAAATATCTTTCCCCAGCAGCAGCAGCATCTTTCCATTGTTTTACCAAATGTTTTTGTAACCGACGAAAAGCTTCTTCTTCAGGAATACAAGTATCTGTTACACGATTGTAATGATTTTCTAATAAATCCCATTCATCTTGAGGGGTTAAATCTCTATAATTAGGTACACGTTTATAATGAGAATGTGCAACTAAATTCATTACATCTTCTTCCAAATTTGCACCTGTACAACTAATAATATCTACTTTACCCTGACGAATCATTTCGGCAAATGAAATTCCTAATTCAGCAGTACTCATTGCTCCTGCAAGGGTTACCATCATTTTACCACCTTCTAATAAATGAGTTTCATAACCTTTAGCTGCATCCATTAAAGCTGCAGCATTAAAATGACGATAATGATGTTCTATAAAATTAGAAACTGGTCCTTTACTCATATTAAATTATTAAGTGTGCAAATGTAAACTGAAACCATTAAAATAATTTTTGCAATTGGGAACTTAAAGTTTGTAGTTTTAATTCTTAAATAAAAAAATAATCGAACATGAAAAATTATTCTTATTGATGATTGTATTTGCAATAAGTACAACTGTTTCAACTTCATTTGCACAGCCCGAAGAAAGAATGGGTAAAATGGCTGAACTAAATGAATTAAGAATGAAAAAATATACTGAAGCTTTAAAAGATGAAGTCTTAGCAAAAAAGGTAATGGAATATGAAGCCGAACAAATGAAAAAAAGAATGGAACAACAAAAAGCAAAAGAAGGTGGTCGATAAAATTAAAAAACCCTCAACAGATGTTGAGGGTTTTTCTTTGAATTCTTGTTGTATTAAAATAATCCAAAAAGTTGACTATCAACTTTGCTAATTATTTCTCCTAAATGCTCTTCATTTTCACCAAACTTGTTTTTATCTACATCAATTACTAATAAAGGACCTTCTTTATAATTATCAATCCACTTATTATAATATTCATTTAATTTTTTAAGATAATCTAAGCGAATATTTTCTTCATATTCTCTACCACGTTTTTGAATTTGTGAAACTAAAGTTGGCACAGATGCTTTAAGATAAATTAATAAATCTGGCGGTTGAACCATTGTTTTTAATGTTTGAAAAAACTTATAGTAATTTTCAAAATCTCTTTTAGCCATTAAACCCATATCGTGCAAGTTGGGTGCAAAAATGTTGGCATCTTCATAAATAGTTCTATCCTGTATTACAGTTTCTGTTCCTTCTTGAATTTCGAGTAATTGATTTAACCTGCTGTTTAAAAAAAAGATTTGTAAATTAAAACTCCAACGTGGCATATCCTCGTAGAAGTCCATCAAATAAGGGTTGTGGTCAACATCTTCAAATTGAGGAATCCATTTATAGTGTTTGCTTAGCATTTCTGTAAGTGTAGTTTTACCTGCACCAATATTGCCAGCTACTGCAACATGTTTTGGTTTTTTTGTCTTTGCCATTTTATTTGAACTGTTTACGAAAATAGGTTTCTCGTATTAATTATTTTTATTATTGAAGATTTGTTTTAAAATACTTTTTCACATTTTAATAAAGTTAGCCCAATACAGCTTTTCGAACCAATTGAATAGTTGCATTTGCACTTTCTCTTGCTTTTGCTGCTCCTTGTTGCATGATTTTATCAAGTGTATTGGTATCGTTTTGTAAATCTGTAGCTTGTTCTCTAATAGGCTTAACAAAAGCAACCATATCTTCTGCCAATTGTTTTTTAAAATCTCCATATCGAATAATACAATTGCCTGATGAGCTATTATTGAAATCTGCTTCAAACTTATTTACCACATCACTAGTACTTACTAATTTCATTAAAGTAAATAAGTTTTCAATGTACTCTGGCTTTGCAGAATTTGGGGTTAAAGGACCTTGATCTGTTTTTGATTTCATTATTTTCTTACGAATTAAATCATCATCATCAGCCAAATAAATTGTGGATAAATGATTTTCGCTTTTACTCATTTTCCCATTTCCATCTAAGCCTAAAATCTTTACTAATTCTTCGCCATAATTAAAAGCAAAAGGTTCTGGAAAAATATCTCCATATCTATGGTTAAAACGTTTAGCAAAATTTCGAGCCATTTCTAAATTTTGTTCCTGATCTTTTCCAACGGGTACTTTAACAGCTCTATGAATTAAAATATCTGCAGCTTGTAATACAGGATAGGTAAGCAATCCAGCATTTACATTATTGGGTTGCGTTCTTACTTTGTCTTTAAATGTGGTGGTTTTCTCTAATTCACCTTTATATGCCAACATGTTTAAATTTAAATATAATTCTGCAATTTCAGGCACATCACTTTGTACGTATAAAGAAACTTTATTAGGGTTTAAACCACAAGCAATATTTTCTGCTACTACTCTACGAACAGCAGCTTTTAATTCTTTGGTATCTGGATGTGTAGTTAATGCATGCCAGTTCGCAACAAAAAAATAACAATTATATTCATCTTGCATTCGAATATAATTTTTCATTGCACCAAAATAATTACCTAAATGCAAAAAACCTGTTGGTCTAATGCCACTTAAAACAACCTCTTTTTCCATAGCTGCGAATATAGGTTTTGAGTTTGAGTATTATTTTGAAAATTGCTTCATTTTATTCCGTAACTTAAAAAAATAATTGCATGTATTAACATGTAATTATTATACATTTACAAAATCAAACAAAAAAATAAAAATTATGAAAAAAATTATTGTTGCAACAGTTGGAATAGTGACTGTTTTATGTACTGTTGCCTTTACAAAGATTAATAAAAATTTAGATGCAGTAAGCTATAGTGTAGATACAAAAAATTCTAAAGTGGAATGGAGTGGAAGTAAAAAAAGTGGATATCACCTAGGTTATTTTTTATTGAAAGAGGGTGTATTAAAAGTTGAGGATGGAAAAATTGTTGGTGGAAATTTTAGTATTGATATTGCTGGATTAAAAGTTACAGATGGTGCTGGAGAAAAATTAGAAGGGCATTTAAAAACTGCTGATTTTTTTGATGCAACAAATTTTCCTGATGCAAATTTTGAAATTGGCAGTGTAAATTACACAGATGATAATACTGCTCAAATTACTGGAATTTTAACTTTAAGAGGAACAAAATCTGAAGTGAAATTTGATGCTAAAATGAGAAGCATGTCTGATACAAAAG
>JANLVQ010000105.1:0-1520 GCA_031364085.1 Chitinophagaceae bacterium | reverse complement strand
CAACTGGTACAAATACATCAACAAATACAATTGCATCAAAGTATTATATTGGGGCAGGTATTGCAACAAATATTGGGGCACTAACAAAAGAAATTTTTACCGATGGAGATTATCAAGCTAAAGGAGGAAATTATTTTAAATACACTTCAACTGTTCCTTTAATTTTAGAAAAAGCAAAACTTTATACAGCTTATCCTGGAAAAGTTTTTATAACAGTTGCAGACATTAATACTGTTAATCCTGATGGATCTTATACCTATAAAAGTTTAAGTAAAACAGTTGTAGATGTAGTAGCATCAAGACCAACTATTGTTAGAGGAGATGTTGCAGGAAATGATCCTACAGATTTTGGAATAACCTACAATATCAATTTGTATTTGCCAAGTGGCAGTCATGTCATTATTGTTTCAACAGATAGTGTAGCCAATATTTTCAGAAATAAAAATATAGCTTCAAACCCTTATCCAATCAGCTTTTCAAATTTATTTAGTATTACAGGCAACAATGCAACCAATTCAAATGAATTTTATTATTATTTGTATAATATGAATTTAAAATCGTTAGATTGCTTAAGTGATAAAATTCAAATTACACCAACTATTGCAACAGCAGCAGTTATTACTAAAGTTGGAGACTCTTTAAAAGCATCGATTGGAATTAATTATCAATGGATGAAAAATGGAGTAGAAATTTTAGGTGCAAACACACAAGCATATAAACCTACCACAACTGCAAATTATAGTTGTAAGGTAACCGATAATAGTGGTTGTGAACAAAACAGCAACAGCATAAATTTTGAATTTATTGTTAATGGAGAAGAACTAAAAATTTATCCAAATCCTGCAAACAATAAAATCAATCTTATTCTTTATTCCAATAATAATACTTATACCGAAGTAAAAATTATTGATGCTGTTGGTAAAGTTTGTATAAGCAAATTTTATAACAGTTTTACAAATGATCAGATAGATGTTTCTGTATTAAAAAATGGAATGTACATTGCTCATATCATTCAGGGCAATGCTGTATTTCAACGAAAATTTATAGTAGCAAGATAAAAGCATACAATTACTTACTGTTGAATAAAACATTTTACAATTCTTATATTTGACTCTATTTAAGCATGACAAAAGAAATAGCATACAATAAAATTCAAGAACTGGTAACAAGGTTTTCAGAACAAATTATAAGTTATAAAAAATCCGAGTACAACGAAACACTAACTCGCCGAGATTTTATTGACCCATTTTTTAAATCATTAGGTTGGGATGTTGATAATGAACATGGAAATGCAGAAGCATACAGAGAAGTAATACATGAAGACAAAATTAAAATTGGAAGTGCAACAAAAGCACCTGACTATTCTTTTAGATTATCAGGAGGTAAACGTTTATTTTTTGTTGAAGCTAAAAAGCCAAGTGTATTTATTAAAGATGAAATTTTACCAGCTTACCAAGTACGTAGATATGGTTGGAGTGCTAAATTACCCATCAGCATTATAACAGACTTTGAAGAATTTG
>JANLVQ010000083.1:0-2002 GCA_031364085.1 Chitinophagaceae bacterium | reverse complement strand
CTTCGGAAGTAAAGAAATAAAATCAAAACAGAAACAGACTTTTTAAAAAGTCTGTTTCTGTTTATAGCAAATATATTTTAATGCAAAACAGCAACTTGAACAAGTTAAATAGATTACTTATTTTTATTAGTGGTCTTTCACTAATTATGGTATTGTTTATACCCATGTGGAGAATAGATTTAATAGCTCCGCAATATCCCGAAGGTTTAATGCTATTAATTTATCCAAATAAACTTGCTGGGAATGTAGATATCATTAATGGACTTAATCATTATATAGGCATGAAAACCCTACATACTGAAGATTTTATTGAGTTTAAACTTTTACCATATTTTATTGCTTTATTTTCTGTGTTATTTATGTTAACCGCTATACTAGGCAAAAGAAAATGGTTGAATCTACTATTTATTTTATTTGTTTGTTTTGGAACAATTGCAATGATAGATTTTTGGAGATGGGAATATAACTATGGTCATAATTTAGACCCAAATGCAGCAATCATTGTTCCAGGTATGGCATATCAACCACCTTTAATAGGGTATAAACAATTATTAAATTTTGCTGCGTATTCAATGCCTGATATTGGAGGATGGATTTTTGTTGGATCAGGATTGATATTGATTTTTGCATTAATTACAGAATATAAAAGAAGAGTAAAGATGAATAAATTATTATCTGTAGTTTTTCTTGCAACTTTTCTCTCTTCATGCAATACAAATCCAGAGCCAATTAATGTTGGTAAAGACAATTGCAGTTATTGCAAAATGACTATTAGTGATGCAAGATTTGGAATTGAAATAATTTCTAAAAAAGGCAAAATTTTTAAGTTTGATGATGTGAAATGTACGTTAGGATTTATAGAACAAGATACTTTATTTAAAGCAAAAATTAAAGATGTCTATGCTACAAACTATCTTATACCATCACAATTTATAAATATTAAACAAGCATATTTATTGCATAGTATTGATTTCAGAAGCCCAATGGGAGGCAATATTGCTGCTTTTGATAATGTAGAAATTCTCAATAAAATTAATATCGAATTTAAAGGGAGTTTAATTAAATGGGAAATATTATATAAATGAAAATTAAAATAACATATTTCGTTTGTTGCCTCTTTTTTCTCGCCAAATCGTTTTGTACAACTTTTGAAATTGGTAAGAATAAGAAATATGCAACAATAAACTCAGCAATGTTATCTGCAAAAAATGGAGATACTTTATTAGTGCATCCTGGTCTTTATAAAGAAGGTAATATTACTGTTGCTAATTCAATTTATTTAAAAGGAATTAACTATCCTATTCTCGATGGGCAAGGAAAATTTGAAATCCTTTCCATCAAAGCCAACAATGTTACCATTGATGGCTTTAAAATTATGAATTCTGGAATTTCAAGTATTGAAGATATTGCTGGTATAAAAGTTTACAACAAAAGAAATGTTACTGTTTTAAACAATATTTTAATTGAAACATTTTTTGGTGTTTATATACAAAATAGTTCAAACTGTACCATTCAAAATAATATACTTAGTGCATCTGCAAAACAAGAACAAAGAAGTGGCAATGGAATTCATTGTTGGAAAAGTGATAGTTTAAAAGTTTTAGGAAATAACATTCAAGGACATAGAGATGGTATTTATTTTGAATTTGTAACACATACAATAATATGGCGTAATCATTCTGAAAGTAATTTAAGGTATGGACTACATTTTATGTTTTCTAATAATAATGCTTATTACAATAATATGTTTAAAAACAATGGGGCTGGTGTAGCAGTAATGTTTTCAAAGCAAATTAAAATGGTGAATAATTATTTTGAAGAAAATTGGGGAGATGGAGCTTATGGTTTATTGCTTAAAGAATTAAGTGATTGTTATATAGAATCTAATCACTTTAAAAAAAATACAGTTGGCATTTTCATGGAAGGTACAAGTAGGGCAGAAATTTTAAAAAATAAGTTTAGCAATAATGGCTGGGCTATGAAAATGCAAGCTAGTTGTATG
>JANLVQ010000039.1:0-2314 GCA_031364085.1 Chitinophagaceae bacterium | reverse complement strand
CCCACTCAAAGCCCACTCAAAGCCTAGGATAGTGTATGAAAAACGAAAGCAAGCGCTTGTGTATTTACCCCAAGGATATACAGCGGATTACCGGAAAAAGTTACCGTCAAAGCATCAGAATGATGCAAACCATGCGCAAAGAGCTCAAAAAGCTCCGGAATGAGCTGGTGAGCATAGAAGAGTTCTGCCAATACACCAGCCTGAAACAGGAACAGGTGGAGCTACTTTTAATGCTGGTAGTAGTACTAATTCAACAAATTTGGGGGGTAATACTGGTTTTGTATTCACTGGAGGTTGTACTTTACCACCTTTCCCACCATTTTTATGGAAAGGCACTACCAATTCATCTTGGACTACAGAAACAAATTGGAGCCCTAATATAATTCCATCTGTTATTGATAATGCAACCATTTTTTCTACTGGCAATATACCAGTGTTAAGTACAACACAAGCTGTAAAAAACATTACAATTAATTCTGGATCATCTTTAAGTATAACTGGAACATTACAAATAGCAGGAACAATTAATAATAGTGGCACCTTAACAGCCACTTCAGGAACTATTGAGATGAATGGAACTTCAGCTCAAACAATTCCAGCAACAACTTTTAGTACTAATACGATTCAAAATTTAATTACTAATAATACTTCAGGTGTAACACTTGGCGGCACATTAAATATTACTGGTACACTTACACCAACTGCTGGTGCTTTAACAACAGGTGGTTTCTTAACATTAAGAAGTACAACAACTAATACAGCACGTATAGCAGCTTTGGGAGCTGGAGCAAGTATTTCTGGTAATGTAACAGCTGAGCGTTTTGTTTTAGGAGGTTCATCAAATGGTACCCCAGGTAAAAGGGGATTTAGGTTTTTATCACATCCATTTAATTCTAATCCTACACTTAGTACTTTAATTAGTGGTGGGTTAAGTATAACTGGTCCAACTGGTCAAGGATTTACAACAAATCCAAATCCAGGAGCCACCAATAGTCCAAGTGCTTTTTCTTACGACCCTACAGTAACTAATGCTGGTTCTGGGTCAAATGATCCAGGTTGGATGGCTTATACAAATGCAAACTCTCAAACTTGGAATAAAATGCAAGGTATTCGTGTTTTATATAGAGGAACTGGAACTCAAGGATTAGATGGAACATCTTCTTATACTTTAAATGATTTGACTTTAAATATGACAGGTGCTGTTAACACAGGTGCTCAAACATTCACTTTGCCTACAACAGCTGATAACACTACACGATGGAGTTTGGTGGGTAATCCTTATCCTTCTCAAATTAATATTCAAGGATTATTGAATGCTAAATATAATGGTGGGACTGGTAATATTGGTGCTAGTGCTTATGTATTTAATCCAAATAAATCAGCTACCAATAGAGGTGGATACGACATGATTGATTTAAATTCCAATGGAGGAGGTTCTCCTTATATTTTACCAATGTATGGAGTTGTATTAGTTCAAAATGCAGTTGTAACTTCTCATACCATTTCATTTGCAGAAACTGATAAGATTGGAGGCTCACCAAGTCTTGGTTTTAGAGGTAATGGAGTTGACAATGCTATTGTATTAAATTTAGAAGATAATAATGGAGAAAAATTAGATCAAACATTCATACGATTTAATGATCAAGCAAAAGATAAGTTTGAAAGCAGAGATGGAGGAAAGATGTTAAACAATTATAGCATTTATTCTGTTTCTTCAGACCATCAAATGTTGGCTATTGATTCTCGTCCAGAACCTAAAACAGCATCTATTATTCCACTTGGTATTCAAAGTTCAATAGCTAAAATCTTTAGACTAAGAGTAAGTGAATTAGAACTTCCAAATACCATAACTGTTTATTTAAAAGATAAATTAAAAAATACCCTTACCCAATTAGATTTAAATACAGTTTATGATTTTGATGTAACATCAGATGCCACAACTCAAGGAACAAATCGTTTTGAAATAGTTATGCAAAAAGCACCACCACCACCAATTACTAAACTATCAGTAACTGTAAGTCCTAATCCTTCAACAGATTTTGTACAAGTAAGAATGCAAGCACCAAAAGCAGAACCAACCAACTTAAGAATTATTGGTGTAGATGGTAAAACTGTTGAAACTATTAATATGGGTACGGTAGACCAAATCAATCAACAGATTTCTGTGAAACGATTTGTTGCTGGCACTTATATACTTCAAGTAATACATGGTGCAGAAGTTATCACAGAAAAAATCATTAAACAATAATTAATAACCCAATAAAAAACTTAAAGATGAAAATGCCATTCTAGACCAAAAAAATCAAGAATTGCA
>JANLVQ010000018.1:0-12037 GCA_031364085.1 Chitinophagaceae bacterium | reverse complement strand
GTGGGTCAGTACACTCAAAATTTATTTAAAAATGGATATAAAGGCAAAGTGTATTCTTTTGAGCCACAATCTCAAGCTTTTTCAAAATTGAAAAAACATTCTAATGAAAATTGGATAACAATTAATAAAGGTTTGGGAGATATAGAAACTAAAATTATTATTAATAATTCAGCTAATTCAGTTAGTAGTTCAATTTTGCCTATTTTAAATAAACATACAGAAATTGCAAAAGAATCTGTTTATGTGAATACAGAAAGAATTGAATTATCTACTGTTGATCTTTTTATTCAAGAAAATAGTATTCAGGCCGAAAATGTGTTTTTAAAAATTGACACACAAGGCTATGAGAATAGCGTACTAAATGGAGCATCAGCTTCATTAACTAAAATTAAAGTATTACAAGTTGAAATGTCTTTAGTGCCATTATATGAAGGTGAAGTTTTATTTGATGAATTAAAAAAGAAAATTGAAGGATTTGGTTTTTCTTTATCTGCAGTTGAAAGTGGCTTAGCAGATGAAACTACTGGCAAGCTTTTACAAATGGATGCAGTTTTCGTTAAATAGTGGAACAACAAAAAAAAAATATTAAATTCTCTATAATTACAGTAGTGTATAATGGAGAAGCTTTCATTGAAGAAACTATAAAAAGTGTACTCAATCAAACATATACCAGCATAGAGTATATTATCATTGATGGAGCATCAACCGATCAAACAGTTAGTATCATCAATCAATATTCAGATCAGTTGCATTATTTTATTTCTGAAAAAGATTCTGGCATGTATGATGCTATCAACAAAGGAATTGCAAAAGCTACTGGTGACTATATTCTAATTTTAAATTCTGATGATTATTTATTTTCTTCAAACACATTAGATAATATTTCTGCCAACATTAAACTTAAAAATCTAGATTTTTTCTATTGTGATATTGTAAGAAAAATAGAAGGTAGATTGAGGCATATTAAATTAAGAAAATATTCATTTGAAGAAGTGTTATGTTCTGAGCATTGCACATTTGTTCCTCATCCAAGTTTTTTTATTTCAAAACATTTTATAGATAAAAATAATTTGATATATAGTTTGAAATATAAATATGCTTCTGATTTTGATTATATTTTAAATGCATTAAAAAAATCTGTAAACTATAAGCATATAAAATTAGTAAGTACAGTTTTTAGGGATCATCCCAATAGTATTACTAGTAGTGGTAAAATAAATTCTGAAAGGCTTCAGATATTAGAAGATTGGGGCTTAAAAAAAATTCCCACTCTTAAACGTCAATACTATTATTATAAAAACTGGGTTTTGTATAAATTAAAATCGAGTGCATACCATAGGTAACAAATTATTTTTTGTTTACATTTTGGCTATGCCATTTACTTCTGCTTTTGCATTAAGTGGTACTATCAACTTGCCCATAATTACAGCAATGTTTTTATTGGGTTTTAATGTTGTTTATAATGCCAAGAATAAAGCATTGCCCATAAATTTTATAACTAAAGAAATAGTTCTAATTTCCCTGTTTTTATTTTTTGTTCTAGTATCATTTTTGGTGAATGGATTAGCCTATTCTTTTTCTTTAAATCATACACTTGCATATTTTAGCTCTTTTCTTTTATTTTTTATATCTCCCTTTCTTTTTTTTATAAGCCATACATCTCCACAGCAATTATTAAAAAGCACATTAAAGGTTATTTTTATTGCAGTTTTGATCAGTTCTCTTTTTTCTTTATTTGAATTTACATTAACCAATTTTTTCTCAATTAATGTAACCGATTTTATACCTAGAGCTAATGTAAAAGACTACGACCCTATGATTACTGGTTTTTTAATTCGATCAAGAGGGTTTGCTGAAGAATCTGGTCATTATGGATTTATGATGGAATTGTTTGCACCAATAAGTGTGTATTATTTGTACTTTAGTAAGTATTGTAATTACTCCAATACACTAAAAAACATTTTTACTTTTTGTATTGTTCTTTCAATAATAACTTCATTCAGTGTTTCAACTTTTATATTGTTACCTTTTTGTTTGGTGCTCTCATTGATTATAAAGTTTAAACTAATTAGTAAAGCAATAGTTCAACAAGCTAAGAAAATAATTATCACACTTGTTATTTTAATAATAATATGGCAAGTAATTAATTTATTTATTCCACTGAATGAAATACTGCTAATAACTTTGGATGAGAAATTTGATTCTTTCTCATTAAATGATAGATTAGAACGCTCAAATTATTTTTGGAGCACTTTTCCAAAGCTTCCTTTAGAAAATATTTTGTTTGGTTCTGGTCCTAGTTGGTATAAAATACTTGGACTAGATGAGAGTTTTAGTTTCTTATCATTGTATCAAACTATCACTTTTGAAAATGGTTTATTTGGGTTGCTTTGTATAGTTGTATTTTTTTCATCGATTTTGGTAAAATTGTTTCGAATAAAACATACAATTAGTATTTTCTTTTTTACTTCATTTCTATGTGGCATTTTACATTATAACAATATTTCAAATTATTGGTATCCTTGGTTTTGGTTTTTGCTAACTTTTATTTTGTTTTACTATTTTTCTTTTAAAACAAAGCAAGATGAAAATTAAAGTAATACATTTAGTTTCATCTATGCAATTGGGTGGTGTTGAAAAGGGAATTAATTTATCGATTGAAGCACTAAATAAAGATTTTGATTATAGCGTTGCTACACTTTCTAATCACAATACTTTTTTTGATAAGAATTTAAGGCACAATTTCCTTTTTGCTAAAAATAAATATGTTTTATTTTCTATTATTCCAACATTATTAAAAATAAAACAACAGCAGCCAAGCATTGTGGTTGTTTCACTTTGGAAAAGTTATATTATTGGTGTTTTATTAAAAATATTTCGATTCCCTAATCTTAAGATTATAGCATTTATTCATAACGAAAATTATTTTCATTGGTTAGATAAATGTTTTACAAATTTAATTTTAAAAAAAACTGATGCTATAGCTTATGATTCAGCTAGTACAATGAATGCATTTAAACATCTTGTAAAAGAAGAAAAAAAGCAGTTTGTAATTCCATATATTTTCAATCAAATCAATGACAGCTTTAATAGTAGCCTTGAGCAAAAAATACCTATTAGGTTTTTATATGCAGGAAGGATTCATAAGTCTAAAAATATTGAAAATATAATTTTGTTCTTTTCTGAATTTAAAAAAATCGAACCCAATTTTGTATTTGATATTTATGGTTCTGGTTCTTTACAATATATTGAAACACTTAATGAGTATATCAGACAATTAGGACTTCAACAACACATAAACTTCAAAGGGATATTTAATTCAACTGAAACAAGTAAAGTCTATTCAAACTATCATTTTTATATTCAATTTAGTAAGCTTGAAGGTATGGCTATGAGTATTGTTGATGCAATGATTCATGGCATCATACCTATTGCAACACCTGTTGGTGAAATTAAGAATTATATAACCCACTTACAGAATGGAATTTTAATTGAGCATAATTTAAACGATGAAAATTATAAAGTACTTGCTCAAACTATAATGGATTTATATAATAACTTTCAAGAATTTAGTAGATTAAAAAACAATGCTAGCAATTATTTCAGCAATCAAAAAAACTATATTCAATCTTTTAAGGAAATGATTGATACTCTTAATCGATAATTTTTTATCTAAAATATTAAAGTGAAAAGCAATTATTTAATTTTAATAGCAAAAGGAGATTGCATATGTGCTGTTCAGATTTATGTTAAAGAATTGTCTATTAATATAAAAAAAATGGCTATATGATTTCTATTGGCTTTGCTCTCTAGGGAATTACTTGACTAGCTTAAAGAACAAAATAATTTCATATTCACTGCATAACTTATTTTAAATTGCTTATATCACTTTTTATTTTTTATCTTATACTTATTTTGGTATGTATCAGTAAGGCTGCTTTTTTTAAAAACTCTGGGATAAAAAGAAATTTAATAATTATTATATTCATCACAAAGGTTTTAGTGGGCTTTTTTTATGGGTTTTATTTTTCATTACCTGCTCAATTATTAAAAGCAGATACATGGGACTACTTTGCTCAAAGCAAAATTGAAACAAATTGGCTTCTTCAAAACCCAAAAGCATTTATTGCAGATTTATTTAATAATCATTATCAATCAACAGGCAACTTATTTACAGGCTCTTATTCATTTTGGAACGATTTAAAAGCTACTTTTTTTATAAAAACCTTGGCCATTTTAAACATTTTTACAAATAAAAATTATTATATAAGTATTCTTTTTTTTAACCTCGGCTTTATGTTTGGAGGAGTTGCTTTTTTTAAACTTTTTAATGAGCATTTTAAAATAAATAAATGGCTATTACTTTGGGCCGTTTTTTTTATACCAACTTTTTTATTTTGGGGTAGTGGTATACATAAAGATGGGATTGTATTTTCTGCAACAGCTATTAGTATATATTTATTAAATAGTATTTTAGAAAAGGGTGTTTCTTTTCAGAGAATAGCATTGTTGCTGTTCTGTTTAGCATTAATTTTCATACTTAAAAATTACTATTTATTAGCAATAATACCTGCTTTCTGTAGCTGGGTTATAACTTATAAATATAGCATAAATCCAAAACTTGTTTTTCCAATAATGATATTTTTTTGTCTAAGTATTTTTATTTCTTCTAACAATTTTTATTTAACAAAAGATATCAGCAAATCTGTTGTTGCTAAACACAATGAATTTTTAACTTTAGAAGGCAACACCAAATTTGAAACTCCAAATTTAGAAAATACTACAAGCAGCATTGTATCTTACTTTCCTTTTGCAATGCAAGCTGCAACGGCAAGACCTTTTATTTCTAATGTAAAATCAACAGCGGAAATGTTTATTGTTATTGAAAATTATTTTATTATAGCATTGGCTGTTTTTGCTTTAGTATTTATTTTTTACAAGAAAAGAATTTTCTTAAATTCCCCAATTATTTGGAGTTGTATAACAATTGGTTTTTTTCTTTTACTTTTTATTGGATATACTGTTTGCTTTGAAGGTGCTATAGTCAGATATAGAAGTATAACTCTTCCGTTTTTGATTGTACCTTGTTTAATAATTCTTTTTGGTAAACTAAAACCCATTAATAAAGAAAAATTAATCAGTGCTAATTAAATATAAGTATTCTAATTCTGGCAATTCTAATTTTACTTTCTCAATAAATTGAAAAAGAGACCATCTAATTAATGCGAAAATTTCTATTTATAATCACAAAAGGAGACAACATTGGTGGTGCTCAGATTTATGTAAAAGAATTGGCTATACAATTAAAAAAGGATGGACATGAAGTAATTGTTGCTACTGGATCAGAAGGTGTTTTAACTCAAAAGTTAAAAGACAATCAAATTCAGACAATTATTTTAAAAAATTTAGAAGTATCTATTCATTTGTTGAAAGATGTAAAAGCTGTTTTCGAACTTAAAAAAATTATAAAACAAATACAGCCTGATTTAGTTTGTATCAATTCTTCAAAATCGGGTTTTGTTGGAAGAATTGCATGTTACCTTGCTAAAACTAAAAATGTTTTTGTAGTTCATGGGTGGTCTTTCACTGATGGATTACCTATTCATAAAGTTGTTTTGTTTAAGTTGTTAGAGCGAATGATTAAATCCATTAGTCAATATTGGATTTGTGTTAGTGATTTTGATTATAGATTGGGATTGCAATCAAAAGTGATTCAGCCAAGTAAAACAAAAGTGATTAAGAACGGTATAACTGATAAGCACTTGCCACATATCAATTCACTAAAATTAAATGTTACACAAATAGTATTTATAGCTAGACATGATCATCAAAAAGATCATCTAACTTTTTTTAAAGCTATTCAAGAGATTGATAATATTAACGTTTTTTTATTAGGCGATGGACCTCTATTTGAATACAACCAACTTTTTGCAAAAAAAATAAATATTGAAAGCAAACTCCAGTTTTTGGGTTTTCAAAAGAATGTAGATGAATATTTATCTAAATCAGATATTTTTGTTCTCATTTCAAATTGGGAAGGATTTCCAATTTCAACTTTGGAAGCAATGAGTGCAGAATTGCCCATAATTGTGTCCAATGTTGGAGGAGCTGCAGAAGCTATTGAGAATTGTAAAGAGGGTTTTGTAGTAGAGAAAGGAGATGTGAAAGTGCTTCGAGAAAAAATTAATTACCTAATTAATAATCCTACGAAAAGGCTTGAAATGGGGAAGCTAGCTAGGAAAAAATATGAAACATCATTCGCTTATTCAAAAATGTATTCAGATACATTTGAATATTTTGAAGAAATAATTAAATGTCAAAATAGAAATTAAATTAAGAAAAAAGGAATCAATGAAAATCGCACTTATTACAGGTATTACTGGTCAAGATGGTGCATATCTTGCAGAATTTTTATTAAAAAAAGGATATAAAGTTCATGGTATTAAAAGAAGAAGCTCATCTTTCAATACTCAAAGAATTGATCATTTTTACGAAGACCCTCATATACCTAACAGGCACCTAACCTTACACTATGGCGATTTAACTGATAGTACTAATTTAATTAGAATAATTCAAGAAGTGCAGCCCGATGAAATTTACAATTTAGCTGCAATGAGTCATGTTCATGTAAGTTTCGAAGAACCAGAATACACAGCTAATGCTGATGGAATTGGAACTTTAAGAATTTTAGAAGCTGTTCGTTTATTAGGATTAACTAAAAAAACTAAAATTTATCAAGCTTCAACTTCAGAATTATATGGCTTGGTTCAAGCAGTGCCACAAAGTGAAACAACAGCTTTCTATCCACGCTCTCCTTATGCTGTTGCAAAGCTTTATGCTTATTGGATTACAGTAAACTACAGAGAAGCCTACGATATGTTTGCTTGTAATGGAATTTTATTTAATCATGAATCTCCAAATAGAGGTGAAACTTTTGTAACCAGAAAAATAACTATGGCAACTGCTAAAATTGCTCTAGGACTACAAGATATTTTATACTTAGGAAATTTAAATGCAAAAAGAGATTGGGGTCATGCAAAAGATTTTATTGAAGGCATGTATTTAATGCTTCAACAAGAAAAACCTGATGACTATGTTTTAGCAACAGGAATAACTACACCTATTAGAGAATTTGTAAAAATGAGTTTTGCCGAAGTGGGTATTGAATTAGGATTTAGAGGCGATGGTGAAAATGAAGAAGGATTTATAGTAAAATGTGCTCACCCTGAATATCAGTTGCCAGAAGGAAGAGTTGTGATAAAAGTAGATCCTAGATATTTTAGACCAACTGAAGTTGATTTATTAATTGGAGATGCTACTAAAGCAAAAGAAAAATTAGGTTGGCAACCTAAATATACTTTAGCTGAAACGGTAAAGGAAATGGTAGCTAGTGATATAGTGATCTTTAAAAAAGAAAAACATGTTAAGCAAAGCGGTCTTTAGTAATGTTTAATTTTAAATGTTTAATTTTTAATTAAAAGCCGTTATGACTTTGAGGCAAAAAATGTAAAGGTAATTTTATCCATTGTGGGAACACTGTCCCTGCAATTGAAGTTAATAATAGCAAAAATTTCAGCCAATATTAGAATTTGTAAAAATGAACTTTAAGTTACTCCATAAGCAAATAAATGAAGTTAATTCGCTGTTGCAAAATAGTGCTGTTAATGCTGTTAATAAGCACATCACGATTCGCAATTGGATAATTGGTTTTTACATTTATGAGTATGAGCAAAAAGGAGAAGATAGAGCAAAATATGGCGATAAATTATTAAAGAAATTAGAGACTCAATTAACTAAAAATGGTGTAAAAGGCTTAACTGATTCTAACTTATATCGCTTTAAAAAATTTTACATAACATACTCATCAATTTTGGAGACACTGTCTCCTGAATCTTTGTTGTCTAACATACATTCATCAATTTTGGAGACACTGTCTCCAAAATTAAAATCAATACCAGCTGGTGTTTCAAGTAGTTCAATTAGTGAAAATTCTAAAAAATATACAGCACATTATTCTAAACTTTTTGCTCAAACTTCGTTTTCTCATTTCACAGAATTAATAAAAATTAGTGAGCCAACTAAACGTGCTTATTATGAATTATTAATTCTACAAACACATCCTTCTGTAAGAGAATTGAGAAGAGCAATTGATACACTTCCTTTTGAAAGAACAGGACTATCAAAAAACAAAAAATTATCTTTTGAAACCATATCAAAAAAGATAAAACCAACCAAACCTGTAGATGCAATCAAAGATTTTTATTTCTTCGATTTTTTAGATTTAGACAATATAGACGTTGTAGATGAAAGCCATTTAGAAACTGCATTATTAAACCATTTGGAAAAATTTATTTTAGAATTAGGCAATGGATTTTGTTTTGAAGCAAGGCAAAAAAGAATTCTTATTGGTGATGAATATTTTTTTATTGATATGGTTTTTTATCACCGAATTTTAAAATGCCACGTTATTATAGAATTGAAAGTCGATAGTTTTAATCACAGTTACGCTTCGCAACTTAAAACCTATTTAAAGTTTTATAATAAAGAAGTAAAACAAAAAACTGATAATCCTGCGATTGGAATTTTATTAGTTGCCGATAAAAACAAAACCCTTGTAGAATATGCTGTTGATGGAATAGATGAAAAAATGTTTGTATCAAAATATGCAGTAGAATTACCAACAAAAAAACAGTTAGAAAACTTTATTAAAAACGAACTTAAAAAGTTGTAAAACAATAAATGAATAGTACAGATAAAATATATATTGCTGGTCATAGAGGAATGGTAGGTAGTGCTTTAATTAGAAAACTTACTGCTGAAGGATTTAAAAATATTGTTACGCGAACATCAGCAGAATTAGATCTAAGAAATCAACAATCAGTGAATGATTTTTTTGCTACTGAAAAACCAAATTTTGTTTTTTTAGCTGCTGCAAAAGTTGGTGGAATTGTTGCCAATAATACTTATAAAGCTGAATTTATTTATGATAACTTAATGATGGAAGCAAACATTATTCATGCTGCATATTTAAATAATGTTACCAAATTAATGTTCTTAGGCTCATCATGTATTTATCCAAAATTGGCACCACAGCCTTTAAAAGAAGAATCATTACTATCAGGTTATTTAGAAAAAACCAATCAGCCTTATGCCATTGCTAAAATTGCTGGTATAGAATTGTGCGATGCTTATAGAGCTCAATATGGATGCAATTTTATTTCAGTAATGCCTACAAATCTTTATGGTCCGAATGATAATTATGATTTAGAAAAATCGCATGTATTGCCAGCATTACTTAGAAAATTTATCACAGCTAAAAGAAACAACAATACAACTGTAACACTTTGGGGAACTGGAAGCCCATATAGAGAATTTTTACATGTTGATGATTTAGCAGATGCCTGTTTATTTTTAATGCAAAATTATAATGAAGGTGGGTTAATAAATATTGGTTGTGGCGAAGATATTTCAATTAAAGATTTGGCAGAAATAGTTAAAAACATTACTCAATTTGATGGACAAATAATATGGGATACTTCAAAACCTGATGGTACTCCAAAAAAATTAATGGATGTGAGCAAGTTGGCTTCAAGAGGTTGGAAATCTTCTATTTCTTTAGAAGATGGCATCAAAAGCATTTATGAAGAAATACAGCATGCGGTTTGGGACTAATTTATTAGGATAATTACAAGAAATCAATTCAAATAAATTAGCCTCAATCATTTTTCTTTGCATTTCAATTTTAAGTAGAGTATAACAGTATGAAAAATATTTTAATTACTGGTGGAGCAGGGTTTATTGGTAGTCATGTGGTAAGACTATTTGTAAAAAAATATACGAATTATAGCATCATTAATCTTGATGCACTAACCTATGCTGGTAATCTTGAAAACCTAAAAGATACTGATCAAGCACATCATTACAAATTTGAAAAGGCTAATATTTTAGATGCTGAAAGTTTAAAAAGTATTTTTGAAAAACATCAAATAACCGATGTAATTCATTTAGCTGCAGAATCGCATGTCGATCGTTCAATTCTATCTCCATTAGATTTTGTTTATACTAATGTTATTGGAACAGTTAATTTACTTAATACTGCAAAAGAATTTTGGAAAGATGATTTAAGCAAACATTTGTTCTATCATGTATCAACTGATGAAGTGTATGGTGCTTTGGGTGAAACTGGCTTGTTTACTGAAACTACACCATATAGCCCTAACTCTCCTTACAGTGCCAGTAAAGCTTCTTCAGATCATTTTGTTCGTGCTTATGCAGAAACTTATCATTTGCAAACTATAATTTCGAATTGTAGTAATAACTATGGACCTTATCATTTTCCAGAAAAACTCATTCCACTTTTTATTAATAATATCATCAATAAAAAACCTTTGCCAGTTTATGGAGATGGTTTGTATACCCGCGATTGGTTGTTTGTAAAAGATCATGCAATAGCCATTGATTTAGTTTTTCATCAAGGAAAAATTAATGATACTTATAATATTGGTGGATTCAATGAATGGAAAAATATTGACTTAATAAAATTACTTTGTAAGATAATGGATGAAAAGCTTGGTAGAAATGTTGGTGAAAGTGAACAGTTGGTTACTTATATAAAAGATAGACCTGGACATGATAGACGATATGCTATTGATGCATCAAAAATAAACTCTGAATTAGGATGGAAGCCAACTGTTACATTTGAACAAGGACTTGAGGAAACCATTACTTGGTATTTAGAAAATAAAGAATGGTTAGATCATGTAACTAGTGGGTCGTATCAAGATTATTATGAAAATATGTATTCGAATAGATAACTATGCAAGTTGAACAAACCATATTAAAAGATTGTTTTATCATTCATGATAATGTAATACAAGATCAACGAGGATACTTTTTTGAAAGCTTTAATCAGCAAAAGTTTCAAGCACAAACAGGGTTAAATATTTCCTTTGTACAAGACAATCAATCAAAATCTACTAAGGGTGTTTTGCGTGGTATGCATTATCAATTAGGAGAGTATGCACAAGCCAAGCTGGTGAGAGTAATTGAAGGTGCTGTATTAGATATAGTGGTTGATGTAAGAATTGATTCTCCAAGTTTTGGGAAAAGTTTTTCATTAGAACTTACATCTGAAAATCAAAAACAACTTTTTGTTCCTAGAGGTTTTGCACATGGATTTATTGTGTTAAGTGAAACAGCAACATTTTTTTATAAGTGTGATAATTTTTATAACAAAGCATCAGAAGGTGGATTTATTTATAACGATGCCACTTTGAATTTCGATTGGCAATTATCACAAAGTGAAATTATTTTATCTGAAAAAGACAATCTGTTGCCAAGCTTTAATGAAGTAAAACATACATTTAATTTTTGAATACAATCACTAAGGTATAAGGCCACAAAATAAATATCTTAGTAACAATAATCTTTAACATTATGAAAGGAATCATTTTAGCAGGAGGTAGTGGTACTCGTTTATATCCTATTACAAAAGGAATAAGTAAACAGTTGATGCCTATTTATGATAAGCCAATGATTTATTATCCATTATCAGTTTTGATGTTAGCAGGGATTAATGAAATTCTCATTATTACTACTCCTGAAGATTCTAGTCAGTTTAAAAAACTTTTGGGTAATGGAAATGATATTGGTTGTAATTTTTCATATGCAGTACAAGAAAAGCCCAATGGTTTAGCTCAAGCATTTGTTATTGGTGAAGAATTTGTAGGTAATGATAAAGTTGCTTTAGTACTTGGAGACAATATTTTTTATGGTGCAGGCTTTGCTAGTTTAGTACAATCTTTCAACAATGTAAGTGGTGCAGCCATTTTTGCTTATGAAGTAAACGACCCTGAAAGGTATGGTGTTGTTGAGTTTGATGAAAACAATATTGCTATTTCAATTGAAGAAAAACCTCTTCAACCCAAATCGAATTTTGCAGTGCCAGGTTTATATTTTTATGATAATAGTGTTATTGAAATTGCTAAGAATATTAAACCTTCACCAAGAGGTGAATACGAAATTACTGATGTTAACA
>JANLVQ010000248.1:0-2270 GCA_031364085.1 Chitinophagaceae bacterium | reverse complement strand
TGAATTTCTGTAATAGTTACATTATAGTTTGCATATGTATTCATCAACTTGGCTAAATAAGTGTTCAATTCAAAAAATAAATTTACCCCAATGCTAAAATTACTAGCGTATAAAAAGGTTCCATCTTTTTCTATACAAAATGTTTCAATTTCATTCCATTTATCCAACCAGCCTGTACTGCCACAAATAACTGGTACAGAATAATCCATGCATTTCTTAACATTTTCAAATGCAGTATGTGGAGAAGTAAATTCAATAGCAACATCTGCATTTGAAAGTTTCTCTTTTGTAAAATCAGTTAAATTATTTACATCAATTTTTAAAACAATTTCATGACCTTTCTTTATAGCAATTTCTTCAATAGCCTTACCCATTTTACCATATCCTATTAAAGCAATCTTCATCTGTAAATAATTTTATATTTTGGTTCGTAAAATTAAGGGTTTGGTGTTTCATTATTAAAACCCCATTCATTCATCAGCTCATTCATTCTATTTTCATTTAAAGAAGATTGTTTGTATTGACCAGCAATTGTTTTTTGTCGTAATGCTTCATAAATGCTAACAGCACATGCTACAGAAATATTTAAGCTTCGTATGATGCCCATTTGGGGGATGATAAAATTACCATCTGACAGATTTCTTACTTCTTCACTAACGCCATCATGTTCATTCCCAAAAACTAAAGCAATACTTTTTGTAAAATCAATGTCGTATAAACTGATCGAATTTGAAGCTAAATGAGTAGTTAAAATGGTGTGGTAATTAGTTCTCAATGCTTTAAAACATTCCTCAATATCTTCAAATTGATGAAGGGTTAACCATTTGGCAGCACTACTGCTACTTTTAGCACCAAATTTTTCGTGACGAGAAATTTTTGTGTTTAAAACATATAAATCTTGAATGCCAACAGCATCACAAGTTCTCATTACTGCAGAAATATTATGAGGATCTTGAACATTTTCCATTACAACTGCTAGGTTGCTTTGTCTGCTTTTTAAAACTCGCAATAATTTTTCTGTTCTTTCTGCTGTCATAATTAATATAGTTGTACGAAAATAAGGGGAATAAAAATTCTATTTGTTCTATAGCTATTTTTTGCTTACTTTTGCACACTTTTATTATACAAATTAATACATGATTGCTGCCCCGTAAGGCGGCTGCAAGTTCATAAAATTATTAAAAATTCACTTTATGAAGCTTAGCTCATTTCGATACGACCTCCCTTTAAACCTTATAGCTCAAAATCCTACAAAACGCAGAGAAGATAGTCGCTTGATGGTAGTTAACAAAAAAACGGGCAATATTGAAAATAAACACTTTAAAGATATTCTAGAGTATTTTAATGATAAAGATGTTTTTGTAGTTAATAATACAAAAGTGTTTCCTGCAAGAATGTTTGGTAGAAAAGAGAAAACAGGTGCCAAAATTGAAGTTTTTTTATTAAGAGAATTAAACAAACCCAACCGTTTATGGGATGTAATTGTTGATCCCGCAAGAAAAATACGAGTTGGAAATAAATTATATTTTGGTGAAAACGAGGAGTTAGTTGCTGAAGTTATTGATAACACAACAAGTCGTGGTAGAACAATTAAATTTTTGTGGGAAGGAAATGACGAAAGTTTTAAAGGTATATTAGAAATATTAGGAGAAACACCTTTACCTAAGTACATTAAAAGAAAACCAGACGCAGAAGATAGAGAAAGATATCAAACTGTTTATGGTAAATATGAAGGAGCTGTTGCTGCACCAACTGCAGGATTACATTTTAGTAAGGAGTTAATTAAAAGATGTGAAATTCACGGTATCAAATTTGCTGAAGTTACTTTACACACAGGCTTAGGAACTTTTAGACCCATTGAAGTAGAAGATTTAAGCAAACATAAAATGGATGCTGAATATTATCGAGTTCCTGAAGAAGCTTCTGCAATTATTAATAAAGCAAAAGATAACGATCGAAGAGTTTGTTCTATTGGTACAACAAGCATGAGAGCTCTTGAAACAAGCTTCACTGCAGAAAAAAGAGTAAAACCAAGTGAGGGTTGGACAAATGCTTTCATTCATCCTCCACATAATTTTAGTATTGCTGATTCTTTAGTTACAAATTTTCATTTGCCTAAAACCAGTTTATTAATTATGGCATGTGCATTTGCAGGCTACGATTTGGTAATGGAAGCATACAAAAAAGCTATTAAAGACAAGTACAGATTTTTTAGTTATGGAGATGCTTTATTATTTATCTAGAAAATAAAAAATATTTTTAAATCAGTT
>JANLVQ010000318.1:0-13037 GCA_031364085.1 Chitinophagaceae bacterium | reverse complement strand
GATATGTATGCGGTAAGTATGGAATCGCAAACTGTTTGGATTACACTTAATGCTAAAACAAAAACTGAAGTTGATACACTTTTAGTAAAATCACCTTTATATAAATACTGGACTTATAATATTGAAGAATTGTTTGTTTACGATAGTCAGCAATATCGACTACCAAAACTACAATTGAATTAAGAAAAGGGAGACATAATGTCTCCCTTTTTAGCAACTAAATTTTTTATATCTTAATGTTTATAGTAAGATTATAATTAACACCAGCCATTGGAAAGTAATAATTTTCTGTGGTTTGAGTTCCAGCATAAATATAGCTGAAAGTATATCCATTAGGTTGATACATTTTATTGAAAATATTATTTACACTAAGCATTAACAAGGTTTTTGCAAATAATTTGTTTTTAATTTCAAAACTTGCTTTTACATCTTGCGTATAAAATGCTTTAAGCATTCGTGTTTCATTTTGAGTATTATCTAAATATTGTTTGCTTACATACTTACTAATAAAACTTAATTGAATAGATTTATTTAAAATAAAATTTAAAATATTGTTATTGATGATTGATGGAGATAATGTAATATCGGTGTTGATGTGTTTAAATTCTCTTTGTCCACCATTATCATAATCATCAATAAATTCAGAAAAAGAATTTATTTTATTTTTGCTTAAAGTAAAATTGCTTTGAAAATTTAGCCAATTATTTAATATATAACCAGCTTGTAATTCTACACCAAATCTGTAACTTTTATCAACATTAGTTCTAGTATAAGCACCAACATCATTAATTTTTCCAGTTAACACCAATTGATTTTTATATTGCATGTGATAAACGGTTACTGCAAAATTATAATTTGATTTTTTTCTTTCAATTCCAAATTCTATATCATGCAATTGTTCGGACTTAGGCTGATTAAATGTTCCAGCTTCAAAATCATTTCTATTAGGTTCTTTATTGGCTATTGCATAACTAATATAAGTTTGCCATCCATTCTTACTGTAAGTTAATCCTAATTTGGGGTTTATAAAATTGAAATTACGATTGATGTTTAAAGTTGGATTGTATCTAAAGCCATTCATGGTATAATCAACAGTTCTATATTGCAAATCAATAAACGCATCAAGATGTTTTGTTAATGATTGTTGCAATTTTATATAAAAACCAATATCAGATTTATTGGCATTTACATCATAATATTTATACTCATTGGGCACAGCACCATTTGCAGCCCAAATAATAGTGCCATAATGTTTTCCTTTATAATTACTCCAACTACCACCAAAAGTTACAATAGTTTTTTCTTTTTTAAATTGGGCAGAAAAAATTTGTCCATAAAAATCATTATCTAACCACTGCTGACGAACTAAATCTGTTTTGCTATTATTTTGATTAGATAATCCGTAGTTTGAATATTTTTGATTGGCTTTATAATTCTCATAGTATCCTAAACCTTTAGTATAAAAAAGAGCTGTATTAATGTTCCAATATTGATTTATATTTTTATTATAAAATAATTGATAATTTGTTTGCTGATAATTATCTGTTTCATTATTATACGGCTCACCTGATTTATCAGTTCCTGAAATATTAAATTTTGGGTTAATGACTAACATGTCTTCACTTACACCATTCCAAGCCTGATACGTTTTTTCTTTGCCAGAAAAAATATTAAATCTAATTGAAGATTTATCATTTGTGTAAGCAGCTGATAATGCAAAAGATTGTAAATTACTTTTTGCTCTTTCAATAAATCCATCACTTTTAATTTGGCTTAATCGTGCATCAATTGTAAAATAATTATTAATTAAACCACTACTAACTTTTACAGTATTCTTCCAACTATTAAATGACCCATAACTATTGTTTAATTCTACAGATGAATTCGGATTAAATTCATTAGTGGAAAGATTTATGGTTCCACCAAAAGCCCCCACTCCATTTGATGATGTACCCACTCCTCTTTGAACTTGAATAGTACTAGTTGAAGAAGCAAAATCTGGAATATCTACAAAAAAAGTACCCTGACTTTCGGCATCATTAAAAGGTATGCCATTAAGTGTTACATTAATTCTTGATGCATCTGTCCCTCTTATACTAATACCAGTATAACCTATACCATTTCCTGCATCAGAATTTACAACAACTGAAGGGGTTTGGTTTAAAATAAAAGGTAAATCAGCACCAGTATTTAATTTTTCAATATCAGTTTTCTTTAAATTAGTTTTTGCAAAAGGTGCATTATCAGCAGAACGAATAGATATCACTTCAAGGTCAATCAAATTAGTAGTTTGCTTTACTAATTCAATCACAATTTCATTTGATTGATTTATTAAATTGATATTTTTTGTTACAGTTTTATAACCAATACACGAAACTTTAAATTCATGCATCCCTTTAATAAAAGTTTTCTTGAATGCAAAACTTCCATCATTTGCTGAAAAAGTAATTGCATCTTTTACTTGAATTGTTACCGAAGTAATCGGTTCTTTAGTTTGTTGGTCAACAATTTTTCCGAAAATGTTAATTTCATTTACTTGAGCTGTTAAGTTAATAGACATTAACATTAACGACAACATCATTGCTCCTAATTTTTTTTTCATTTTTCGATTTTTAAATGAATGAATAAATAGGAACAGGAGAAACTACGTGAGGAATGTAAAGTATTGTACACCTTCCCTTCGCAGGCATTACCCTGTTCAGGTTCTACGGGTGTTATCTCAGCAAAAATTAAAAATAAATTTAAGCACCCCGAGGAATCTAATGCAAATGTAAAGCGTTCCGATTTATTTTCTTTACTTTACATTTTAATTTATGAAATCAGTAACTTCAATCACATTAATATTTTGTGTTTCACTTTTTTCTTTTTGCCAATCAAATCAAAAAATTAATGATAAAGACTTAACCAGTAACACAAGAGATGTTGCATCTTTCACTGGAATTAAAGTACAAAATTCAATTCATTTAGTATTAACACAAGGAAATCCAAGTGTTGTTTCAGTAATCACCGCTAATCAAGATGATCAAGATAAAGTTTCAACTGAAGTTGAAAATGGAATTTTACTTGTTAAATTAGAAAATAATAATTGGAATTGGAGGAATAAAAAAATTGAAGTTTATGTTACCATGCCTACTATAAATTCTTTAGAAGCAACAGGGGCAAGTAGTATAAAAGTGATAGATAAAATATTATCTGAAGCAATTAAAATAGAATTAAGTGGGGCAAGTAGTTTAAAAGGAGAAATAAAAACAATAAAATTAACTGCTGATGTTAATGGTGCAAGCAGCTTAAAAATAAATGGTATTGCCCAAAATGTCGAAATTGAAGCTAGTGGTGCAAGTAGTTTTAATGGTTACGATTTTGAATGTGAAAATGCAAATATTGAAGCCAGTGGAGCCAGTTCTATAAACATTGGTATTTCAAAAAATTTAATTGCAAAAGCTTCGGGTGCAAGCAGTATAAAATATAAAGGTAATCCAGCTGTTAAAGAATTAAAAAACTCTGGAGCATCAAGCATAAAACAAAAACAAGACTAAAATAAATTTGTCAGTAATTTTATTACTTGTACATTTGCAATCCAATAAATCGCGAGGTAGAGCAGCGGTAGCTCGTCGGGCTCATAACCCGAAGGTCAGAAGTTCGATCCTTCTCCTCGCAACAAAAACCCCATTTTATGGGGTTTTTCTTTTACCAAATTGTAAAATAAAAAATTTTTTCACATTTCTTTTTTTTGTTTGTATTAAAATACTTCATTTCTTATATTCACACTCTTAATGATTAGTCCAAACTCGATAGAACAAATAAAAAGTCGCATTGATATAATTGATGTAGTTGGCGAATATGTAAAACTCAAAAAACGAGGAGCAAATTATTTAGGTAATTGTCCTTTTCACAACGAAAAAACACCTTCATTCACTGTTTCTCCTACAAAAGAAATTTATAAATGTTTTGGTTGTGGTAAAAGTGGTAATACCATTACATTCTTAATGGATCATGATAAATTAAGTTATGTAGAATCATTAAAATGGCTTGCAAAAAGGTACAATATTGAAATTGAAGAAACCGAACAAACCCCAGAACAGCAATATGTACAACAAACAAGCGATAGTTTATACATTATCAATAATTTTGCTCATCAATTTTTACAAAACCAATTATGGAATTCAGAAGAAGGAACAACTAATGCACTTAGCTATTTAAAAGAAAGAGGATTTAATGAAGAAATTTTAAAAAAATTTCAAGTGGGGTATAATCCTTCTGCAAAAGATGAACTTACAAAAGCCTTACTCCAAAATCAATTTAATAAAGAACTTCTTCCAAAAACAGGATTATCAGTTTTAAGAAACGACAATGAATTAGCAGATAATTATCGAGGAAGAATCATTTTTCCCATACACCAAAACACAGGAAAAGTTATTGGATTTGGTGCTAGAATTATTGGCAAAAATGATAAAGCCCCAAAATATATTAATACACCCGAAAATGAAGTTTATGTAAAAAGTAAAGTTTTGTATGGTGCTTATTTTGCAAGGCTTGCCATTGATAAAAATGATGAATGCTTATTAGTAGAAGGTTATACCGATGTAATAAGCCTACATCAAGCTGGAATTGAAAATGTTGTTGCTAGTGGAGGCACTAGTTTAACAACAGATCAATTACGTTTAATAAAAAAATATAGTAACAATTTAACAATCATTTATGATGGTGATGCTGCTGGCATTAAAGCTGCATTAAGAGGGCTGGACATGGCTTTAGAAGAAAGCTTAAATGTAAAGCTGGTACTAATTCCTGACAACGAAGACCCCGATAGTTTTGTACGAAAAATTGGTGCAACAGCATTCAAAAATTTTGTTACTGAGAACAAGAAAGACTTCATTATTTTTCAGTTAGAAGTAATGATGGTTGGTGTGGGAAACGATGTTGCAAAGAAGAATGAAATTGTTAATCAAATTGCCGAAACCCTAAGTAAAATTAATCGGATTGAAGATTTTATTAAACAACAAGAATATATTAAACAATGTGCTACTATTTTAAAAATAGATGAAGGTGGTTTAATTAATTTAGTTAATAAGTATAAGCGAGATAAAATAAGTAAGGAAGATAAAACACTACCTTTTCAAGAAGCCAATGTTTTATTACAACAAAGCCAAAATTCAACAGAAAATTTCGACCAAAATAATTCTCTTTTATTACAAGATGATTTACACGAAAGAAATTTATTGAAAGTGCTATTAGATTATGGCTTAAAAACCTGGAATAATGAAAAAACTATTGCAGAACACATTTTTGACGAAATGGAAAACTTTCATATTGAAAATCCGGAATTAGACCATATTTATGAACTATACAAAGAAAAATATTATAATAACGAAGAGCCCGATTCTAAAAAATTTGTATATCATGCAGATAAATCTATTGCAGATTTAGTTGTTTCTATTACTTTAACACCATACGAGCTAAGCAACAATTGGGATAAAGTTTTAGTAGGTATGAATATTTTGAACAGAGATACTAGTATTCAAGATGTAACCATAAGTTTGAATTATTTTAAACTAAAAAAAATTAAGAAAATGTTTTTGCAAAATTTAGAAGATATTGAAAAAGCAACAACATTTGAAAAGCAAAAACAATTACTTGAAGTACACAAAAGTTTAAAATCAATTGAAGTAGAAATTACTAAACAGTTTGGTACAGTAATTATTAAATAAATAGTTGTTTATGAATTTAAACCAGATTCATTTAGTTACAAGAAATTTTATAGTTGAACTTAATCCCAAAGGCATGGTTATGGATTTACGACCTGATCCATCAAAACCTCTTGACTATTCCCCATCAGATATTGTAGGCACTAAGTTTTCAAATTATGTTTCAACCGATTTAACTGCTAAATTTAAAAAACAATTACTTCAACTAAAATTAAATAAACTATATAAAGAAGATTTTAAACTAATAACAAAAAAAAATATTACCGAGTGGTATAAATTAACCTTTTTAAAAAGAAAATCGAATATTCTATTGTATTGCACCGAAATTAATGCTTACAAATTACAAGAAAGTCATGAGGCTTTTAAAATTTTAGCCGATAAAGCTCCCATTCCTATTATAGGTTTTGAATACCCCAGTTTAACATTAAACTATTCTAACCAAAGTGTAAAAAAAGATATTGGATTTGATTTTAAAGAAATTAAAGAATTTAATAAATGGCATAAACTACTTGTTTTTACCGATAAGAACGATAAAATACAAAAAGGTAAAGAAAGAATAGCATATTTAGAGCAAATGATTAAAGGTGTTTTTGAAGTAGGAGAACCTCTAGAACGAACACTAAAAACAAAAAAAGGCCAAATAAAAAGATTTGAAATAAATTTTTCAACCATTTCGAAAAACCATCTCTATGCTTTTTTTCATGATATTACCGATCAAACTTTTGCAAAAAATGTTTTAAAAGACAACGAGGCTAAGGTAAGAGCAGTTTTAGAAAATATACCTGCACCAATTTTAAGTTATGATCTTAACAACAAAACACTTTTTGCTAATCGAAGACAAAAAGAAATCATTGGCCATGTGCTGCCAAAAATTAAAAGTATTGATGATTTTAAAAAGTTTATTGTTACCAACCAGGACCAACCCAATGCAGTAAAAATATTTTTAGATGCTGTTAAAAATTTAAAACAAAGTAAGCCTGATCAGTTAATAAATATACCCGATAATGAATTTAATTTAAATTGTTCCGATGGTGTTCAAAGAATATATAAAGTAAGAGGTACAATAATTAATAAAGTTTTAATACTAATTTTTAAAGACATTACCCAAGTAAGAAATGCATTACAATTATTAGAGGTCAGTGAGAAAAATTTTAGAGCCCTAGCTCAAAATATGCCTACTGCAATTGGAGCTTATGATAGAAATGAAAAAATAATTTTTATTAATAACCATTTTACAAAAATTACAGGCTACACTATACAAGATATTCCTACATTAAAAGAGTGGTACAAAAAATCTCAACCCAATCTTAAAGCAAGAAAAGACTTTTACACATACTGGGTAAAATTATTGAACGATTATAAAAATGGCAAAATAATTGAAAAGCCAACAATCATTAGGAGCATTAGATGTAAAAATGGAAATACTATTTATTTAAACTTTCTTTTTAGTATCTCAAAAGATACTTCTTATGTTCAAGCTATTGATGTAACTGAACAAAGGAATGCAAAACTTGAATTAGAAAAAATAAATGACAAACTTAGATCTCTTACAGGTTCATTACAAACCGAAATAGAAAAAGAGCGAAAACATATTTCGAGAGAAATTCATGATGAACTAGGACAACAAGTAACAAGCATAAAAATGCAAGTGGGTAATCTTTGGAAAAAAACAAAAACTGAAAATTTTGAAGATGATTACAGAGTAATTTTAACAAGTATTGACAATGCTATTAAAACCATTAGAAATATTTCAACTAAACTACGTCCGAGTATATTAGATGATTTAGGATTGCAAGCAGCATTAGAATGGCAAATAAAAGAATTTATGCAAACTACAGAAACAAAATGTTTTTTTACATTTAAAATTAATGAAACCAATTTAAGCAAAGAAAAACAATTAGATTTTTTTAGAATTGTTCAAGAGTCATTCACCAATATAAAAAGACATGCAAATGCAACCAAAGTATATGTAAATTTGTCGAATTTAAAAGAACAAATTTGCTTAACTATTAGAGATAATGGTAAAGGTTTTAATACCGATGAACAAACAGGTTCAATTGGCATATCACTAATGAAGGAAAGAATTTTAGCAATGAATGGCACATTTAATATTTCAAGCACAATAACAAAAGGAACTACAATAAAAATTTGTATTCCAAGATTAAAAAAATAACTATGAAGATTTTAATTGGAGACGACCATGGAGTTGTAAGAAAAGGATTAATTCAAATTATTCAAGAAGAATTTCCACTAGCTATCATAACTGAAACAGCAGATGGCAAGGAAATGTATGAAATTGCAAAACATAACAAATTTGATATTATTATTTCCGATATATCAATGCCCAACAGAATTGGTTTAAATTTCATTAAAGAGTTAAAAGAAAATCAATCCAGTACCCCAGTTCTTATTCTTACAATGCATGCATCTGAACAATATGAGTTAAGATGTATACGTGCAGGAGCTTGTGGTTTTTTGAACAAAGAAAGTGCTACTGAAGAATTGATTGCTGCAATAAACTCATTACTTATTGGTGTAAAATATGTTTCGAAAGAAGTAGCAGTAGCCATATCAAAAACGAAAACAAAGAATTTTAAAAAACAACCGCATGAAACACTCTCTAGCAGAGAGTTTGAAGTTTTTAATTTGATGATAGAAGGAAAACCTTCATTAATTATTTCTGAAAAATTAGGTATTGGCCCCACAACTGTAAGTACATTCAAAAAAAGAATATTTAATAAAATTGGTGTAAGCACCCTTGCAGATTTGATAAGATATTCAGTAGACAACCAACTTCAATAAAAATAAATTACTTCGAAATTTTATTAACATATTTATACTTTAATGTGTATAAAATACATTTTAAATAAAACCATTAATATTGCAACTCAGTATTAGAAATTAAGTTTATGAATTTTACAAATTACCAAGTACCTTTTACTATCAATAATCAGTATGCAAAAAAAGCTGCATATTTTTCTATGGAATTTGCAATACATCAACCATTAAAAATATATAGTGGTGGTTTAGGTTTTTTATCAGGATCTCATTTGCGAAGTGCCTACGAACTCAATCAAAATATGATTGGTATTGGCATACTCTGGAAATATGGTTATTACGATCAAACAAGAAATCAAGATCAAACATTAGCACCAGCCTGGATGGAAAAAACCCCAACCTTTTTAGAAGAAACAGGAATTAAATTTCAAATCGATATTCATGATTCTCCGGTATGGGTGAAAGCCATGTATTTAAATCCTGAAACTTTTAAAACTGCTCCCCTATTTTTATTAAGCACAGACCTGCCAGAAAATGATCATATTTCACAAACCATTACACATCGTTTATACGATGCAAATGTTTCAACCAAAGTAGCTCAGTTTATTTTATTAGGTGTTGGTGGTGCCAAGTTAATTGATGAGTTAGGATTTAATCCAGATGTATATCATTTAAACGAAGCACATGGAATTTCTGCAGCATTTTATTTATTACAAAACAAATACAAAAGTGTAAGTAAATTAAAAGAGCATTTAGTTTTTACAACACATACACCAGAAGAGGCAGGAAACGAAAAACACGATATTTATTTATGCCATAAAATGTCTTATTTCTGTGGATTAACTTTAGATGAAGTAAGAAGATTAACAGGTTTAACTGACGATCAATTTAATCACTCTTTAGTTGCATTGCGTTTTGCAAGAAAAGCCAATGGCGTTTCGAAATTGCATGGAGAAGTTAGCAATAAATTATGGGGAAAATACGATGGAATTTGTCCTATTACTTCAATAACTAATGCACAAAATTTTACTTATTGGGCAGATGAACCTTTGTATAGACATTTGGCATCAAGTAACGATTGGGGCATTGATGATAGAAAATGGTATTTGAAAAAAAGAGCTTTTGAAACCGTAGCTGATCAAAGTGGTAAACTTTTTGATCCAAATGTTTTAACCATTGTTTGGGCAAGAAGATTTGCAGGTTATAAAAGAGCAGATTTATTAACAACAGATATTAAGCGTTTCGAAAAAATGTTGAATAATAAAAAACATCCTGTTCAAATTATTTGGGCTGGGAAGCCTTATCCTGTTGACTATCCAGCCATTACTGAATTTAATAATTTAGTACACTTAAGCAAGAGATATAAAAATGTTGCAGTACTTGTAGGATACGAATTATTATTAAGCAGAAGATTAAAACAAGCTTCTGATGTTTGGTTAAACAACCCTCGTGTTCCAAGAGAAGCAAGTGGTACAAGTGGTATGACAGCAGCGATGAATGGTGCTGTTAATTTAAGTACTGATGATGGATGGATACCAGAATTTGCCAAACCAAGTATTAATAGTTTTGTTGTGCCAAAAGCAGATTATGAAAATATGCATACACATGAACAAGATGAATATGATTTAAACCAACTTTACGAATTATTAGAAAACGAAATTATCCCAACATATTACGAGAATAAAGATAAATGGAGAGATATTGTAAAAACCGCAATGGTTGATGTACAACATCAGTTTGGATCAAACAGAATGGCACATGAGTATTACGAAATCATGTACAAATAGTTTATCATTTTATTTTATTATTTTAATTTGTATTTGCTGAAATTTGCATTTCAAAATAAATACTCATGAACATTGGATATTTTAGTTACCCAGCTCCAGCAAATGAACCTGTTTTAAATTATGCACCTAATTCTCCAGAGAAATTAAGGCAAAAAAAAGTTCTTGAAGAGTTGAAGTCAACCGAAGTTGATATTCCTATGTATATTGGTAATAAAGAAGTAAGAACCAATAAAAAAGTAGCCATTCATCCTCCACATGAAATTAAACATACACTAGGCTATTTTCATGCAGGAGAAGAAAAACATGTTAAACAAGCTATAGATGCAGCACTTGCTGCAAAAACAGATTGGGAAAATATGAGTTGGGAAAATAGAGCAGCCATATTTTTAAAAGCTGCTGATTTATTAGCTACAAAATATCGACCTTATATAAATGGTTGCACCATGTTGGGTCAAAGCAAAAATGTATATCAAGCAGAAATAGATGCAGCTTGTGAATTGATAGATTTTCTACGTTTCAATGTTCATTTTTTAAGTGAAATTTATAAACAACAACCAGTTTCGTCTCCAGGAATGCATAATCGAATGGAGTGGCGACCACTTGAAGGGTTTGTTTTAGCAGTTACACCATTCAACTTTACAGCAATTGGAGGCAATTTACCAACAAGTGCAGCCATGTGTGGTAATGTTGTTGTTTGGAAACCTGCTAACACACAAATTTATTCTGCACAAATGTTTATGCGAATTTTAAAAGAAGCAGGGTTACCCGATGGCGTAATTAATTTAATTTACGTTGATGGGCCTACAATTGGTAAAGCTTGCTTTAATCATAAAGACTTTGCTGGTGTTCACTTTACTGGAAGTACAGGAGTATTTAATAATATGTGGGAAACGATAGGTAAGAATATGCCTTTGTATAAATCTTATCCAAGAATAGTTGGTGAAACAGGAGGAAAAGATTTTGTTATTGCACATAAATCTGCAGATGTTGATACAGTTGTAACAGCACTTTTACGTGGTGCTTTTGAGTTTCAAGGACAAAAATGTAGTGCTGCATCAAGAGCATATATACCAAGCAATTTAGCCAATCAAATAAAGAAAAAATTAATAGCTGGTGTAGCTTCAATGAAAATGGGAACTACAGAAAATTTCACTAATTTTATTAATGCTGTAATTGATGAAAAGAGTTTTAACAACATTAAAAATTATATCGATAAAGCTAAAAGAAGTAAAACTGCTACAATTATTGCAGGTGGCAATTGTGATAAAAAAGAAGGGTACTTTATTCAACCAACCATCATAGAAACAATAGACCCAAAATTTGTAACCATGTGTGAAGAAATTTTTGGACCAGTACTTACTATTTATGTTTATCCTGCTAATGAATTTGAAAAAACATTAGAGTTAGTAGATAGCACTTCACCTTATGCATTAACAGGTGCAGTGATTTCAAAAGATAGACATGCTGTTGATATTGCTACTACCAAACTTCGACAGAGTGCTGGTAATTTTTATATCAATGATAAACCAACAGGTGCAGTAGTGGGTCAACAACCATTTGGTGGTGCAAGAGCCAGTGGTACTAATGATAAAGCTGGTAGCATGATCAACTTATATCGTTGGTTAAGTGCAAGAACCATTAAAGAAACATTTAATGCAGCAACAGATTATAAATATTCATTCTTACAAGAAGCATAACATTTTATGAAAAAAATTATTAGTATTCTTTCAGTATTGATAGTGATAAGCAATTGTAGTAATGCACAAGAGCAAGCTGAAGAATATAAAAGATGGTTTGCAGGTGGTTCTTTAGTTTTAGGCTTTGGAGGAGGTGATGTAAGTCAGTTTACCATTGGTGGTAATCCTGAAATTGGATATTCTGTTTCGAAAAATTTCGATGCAGGCGTTTGTTTTAATGCCATATATTCTGCTCTACGATACAATGAATTTGGCAATACTGTAAAACAAAGCACCTTTAATTATGGCTTTGGATTATTTACAAGAATGCATATCACACAACAACTTTTTATTCAACTACAACCCGAAATTAATTGGATAAAATATAAACAAACCGTTGATCAAAATCCAAATTACCTTAACGAAGGGAAATTAAACTCTACAAGTATTTTAGCTGGTATTGGATATGGAACAAGACAAGTTGGACAATTCAATTATTTCACAGTAATTCTTGTTGATTTAAGAAAAGAATTATACTCACCTTATAGAAGTCAAAATGGAGATATTGTTCCTGTAATTAGAGGTGGAGTTAATTTTTATTTTGGAAAGAAAAAATAAAAACTGAATTAACTTCTTTTTTGCATCGTTTCATACAAAATCATTCCTGAGGCCACAGAAACATTTAAACTTTCAAATTTTCCTTTCATAGGAATATGAAAAGAATCGTCACAAATTTTCATTAGTGCAGGATAAACCCCTTTCTCCTCTCCTCCTAAAACAATACAACAAGGTTCCTGCAATGAAATTTCTTTGATGGTTTTAGAAGCTTTCATTTCACTGGCAAAAACTTTTATTCCATTTAAATGCAATTCATCCACAGTTTTCATTAAACTATTCACTCTACAAACATGCACATGTTCTAAAGCACCAGCACTAGCTTTTAAGGCTTCTTCATTTAATGCACCAACACCTTTATCTGGAATAATAATAGCTTGAACACCACAGCACAAAGCAGTTCTTGCAATTGCACCAATATTTCTTACATCAGTAATACTATCTAACATAATAAACAAAGGGGTTTCACCATTGAC
>JANLVQ010000306.1:0-4693 GCA_031364085.1 Chitinophagaceae bacterium | reverse complement strand
TAATGAAGAGATGTAATTGAAGTGTAACATTGAAAAAATAAGCTCTCCTAAATAGCTGATTTGTAAGATTTTAAATAAAGTACATGATGTCCTAACGCGGTCACAAAATAATAAAGCACATAGTTTGTGCTTTTTTTTTGTACATATTTTTAGCTTCATTAATTTTCTTTTGCATATTTATGCTTACCATTTAAATTGCTAATACCTACAAACTTTTCGAAACTTTGTTTTAGCACTTTTAATTTATTAAAATTATTACTTTCAAGTATTTTTATTTTTTGAGCAGTATTCTATTTTTTAAAACAATTGGACTAAATTATTAAACCAAATAAGCCGAAAGATTAAATTGTAAATAATCGTTCTAACACTTTACATTTGAAACATACAATTTTTTAAATAATAATTTCAAATACTGAAATCGAAAAGAACCATACTGAACTATATACTTGTAAGAGAATCTGAAAGTAAATTAGTAAAAAGTCTTTTTATATTCGAATTCTTTCAGGGTTCAGGTATTGCTTTATATTTTACTGCCGCCATATCTATTTTCTTACACCATTTATCCACTACAGATCTTTCAAAAGTGTATGTACTTTCTGCTTTAATGTTATGGGCAGCTGGATTTGTTTATCATAAATTAGAGCATACATTGAGTATTAAAAAATTAGTAACAACAATTGTTATTTTTAATACTCTTACAATCATCCTTTTTAGAATTTTCTACACTTATAGTGAAGAAGTGTGGTACTTGTATTTATTTCTTTCTTGCTATAATGTTTTATATCTATTAAATAATTTAGAGTTCTGGGGTTTAGCAGCTCAAGTTTTTGATGTGAGACAAAGCAAAAGACTATTTGGAGTTATAAGTGCAGGAGATATACCAGCAAAAATGATTGGGTTCTTATCGGCCTATTTAATTATTCCATTTATTGGAACTGAAAATCTTTTAATAGTAGCAGCTTTTTTAACATTGCTTTCTGCTGTGCTAATTGGAAGAATGTTTAAACATATACATGCTAATCAGCCTTCAACAAAACCCAATAAGCACTATTTTAATCCAAGCATTAAAAGTATACATTCAGTAATTACTGGAAATAAATTAATTAGAAAAATAGCAATAGTTTCTTTTTTTTCCTTTGCCATTTTTTTAATAGTAAATTTTATTTTTTATGGATATGTAAAAGCTGAATTTAAATCGGATAAAGACTTAGTTGCTTTTTTTGCTATGTTTTTTGCTATAACCAGATTAATCACATTTGTATTAAAAATTGCTGTAGCCAACAAAATGACAGATAAAATTGGCTTAAGAAATGCTTTGATGATTCCACCATTAATTTTATTTCTTATTTGTGCAAGTGGGCTTTATCTCATTCAAGAATTTGATGGTAACAGATATACATTTTATTTATTTGGCATTTTATCAGTAATAACAGATGTACTACGTTCGGTAATACAAACACCTGTATTATTATCAATATTACAACCACTTCCTGTACATCAAAGATTAAAGGGCCATACCATTATTAAAGGCTTGATGGACCCTTTTGCATTTTTATTTTCCGGCATTTTCTTATGGATATTTTCATCCTCTCAACAGGTTGATTTTGTTTATTTAAATTATGTAATAATATGGCTGATTTTATTTTGGGCTTTTTTTACTTGGTCTGTAGACAATGATTATTTAAAAACACTAGAAACAGCAGTAAGCAATAGATATCTTAATGAAAGGGAAATAGTTATTTCAGACAAGGCATCACTAAAATATTTATTAGGTAAATTAATTGAAGGAGATGAAGCAGAAGGTATTTCGGTGCTTAAACTTATTTCGGAACAATCAATTGAAAAGAAAATATTTTTTGAAGAAGGTTTAAAGCATGCTTCTAAAAATTTGAATCTGGCTACTTTAGCTATTATTCAGAGTAGGCATGAAGTTGAAATGCTACAAACTTTACAATCGTTTTTAACATATCCAGAAAAAGAGCAAATACTGCCTGAAATTATTACAACAATTAGTGCTTTAGACAAAAATTTTAAAATGGATGATTACATTAAACATCCCAATGCAGATGTTGTATTTGCAGCTACTTTATCTACCATTCCTAATCTTGAAATAGAAAATAAGGAAAAAGCTGACGCAGTTTTATATCAACAATTTCATAAGAAAGGAGATGCTAATAAAATAAATGCCTTAAAAGTTGTTGCAAAACTTAAGATGATGAAGTTTGAATATAAAGTGATAGAGTTGATGTATAGTGAAAATGATTTAATTAAATCAGCAGCAAGGTTGGCAAGTGCATCGTTAGGAACTGAACAAATAATTATTAAATTGTTTGAAGATTTTAAAATCAATAAAATTGATTGGGATATTTTAGAAGCCCTTTCAAAAATTGGTTCTTCAGTTATCAACCATATAGAGCCTATTTTAGTTGAGAGCAAATGTCATGGTCCTAAAGCCAGAAAATTAATATTGTTACTTGGAAAAATTGAATCAATTGAATCAAAAATTCTATTAGAGAATTTATTAGAAAACTATCCAGAAAATGCAGATGCTATAATTAACAGTTTGAACCAGATTAAAATTTTATCTACAAAAAATAAACACAATTATCATCAGTTAATTATGCAACATTTAGAGGTTGCTGTTCAAATTTTATTTACTATTAAATATTCACAAAAATTAAATCCCATTTTAACCAATGCTTTTGAATTAGAGCTTAATGCAATTCGTAAAAAATGTTTGTATTGGTTTTCGTGTTTACATGATAGTAGTACAATAAAAAAAGTTAGTAATGGATTTTATATTAACACTAAAGAATCAATTGCAAATGCTATTGAAATAATTCAATTAACTGTAGCAAATGATTTTGCAAAATTATTTGCTCTTGTTTTTGAAAATACTTCTGTAGATGATAGATGCTTGCAATTAGAATCTAATTATCATCCCTTAAAATTAACTGAAACAATTCTTACCAAAAATATTTTATTCGACTTAAATTATGCTTACACTAATTGGACTAAAGCTTGTGTTTTATATCATATTAAAGATCGAAAAAATATAATATCCCATGAGTTTATACAGCCATATACACTTTCTAAAAACGAAGTATTAAAAAATACAGCCGAATTTGTAATTTCCTCATTAAATAACCCTAATGTTAATAAATGAAACCTGTAATTCAAAATAGACTTTTACTGATTGAAAGAGTTTTGCTTTTAAAAACAGTATCTATTTTTTCAGAAACACCTGAATCTATTTTAGCTGAAATAGCTCATTTAATGGAAGAAGAAGTTATTGCAGAAAATACTAATGTTGTTACAGAAGGTGAGATAGGAAATTGTATGTACATTATTTATAAAGGAGAAGTACGAGTTCATAAAGGAAATCAAACTCTTGCTATTCTTAAATACAACAATTATTTTGGGGAGTTAGCCTTGTTAGATACAGAAAAAAGATCTGCAACAGTAACAACCCAAACTGAATGTATTTTTTATAAAATAAACCAAGAACCTTTTTATGACTTATTAGAGTTTAGCCCTGAAGTAATTAAGGCTGTAGTTCAAAACTTAAGCAAAAGATTAAGAGATGCAAATTATAAAATATTTGAATTATCCAATAAAACTTAATCTGAAACAACTGAAATTGCTTTTAAATTATTTTGTTTTGTTCTTTCTCTATTTGCTATGCTAAAAGAAGTTAAATATTGATGTTTTGTTAAAAATTCTAATTGTACTTTATTCCATAATTCATGGTTTTTAATCAAAGAATTTAATTGTAATTCTTTAAATAATTTTTCAGAAATAGGTATATAATCAAATCTTCCTAAATAGTCTAAGTCGGCATCTGCAATTATTTCCTCAAGTTTATTATTTGTTTTATTGGGTATCTTAGTAGCCATTATCATTCCACAAATCTTTTCAATTTGGTGTTGGGAAAATCCTAGATTTGGTAAATCCATTTTTGCATATTCACAACCTTTACTTTCATGTCCATTGTATACTTCTATGAATCCCGAATCATGATAAGCAATGGCAACTCTTAATAAACTAATATCTTCTTCAGATACATTTTCTGACTCTGCAATTTGCATTGCTGCATTCATTACATCCAATGTATGAAAGTAACTATGGTAAATTAATTTAGGTGATAATTCATTTTTTAATCTTGTAATTATCTCTATTTCTGCTTTTAGAAAATTGGACATAAAGTAATTGAGAAATTAGGGGAATAATGATTAACTTATTGAGTAATAGTTCTAAATTAATAAAAAAAAATGTATTATTTAAAAATAAGTTGTAAATTTATAAACCGATAGGAACTAGAAACTGTTAAAATATCCTCTTTAAGCCAAACATAAACTCTTCGAATCAGGTTGTACAATTCTTTTGAAAATGCATTTAGATTAATAATTATTTCGTCTAGATGATCATAAGTTTTGCATTTTCTCAAGTTTTTTTTTAAATATCAAAATTAAACCCAATGAGAAAATTTTTGGTTTCTTCAATTTCGGCTGTACTTACTTTTCTGTCCTTTAATCTTTATTCGCAAACATCACAACAACTACAAATTAAAGATTTTGTAATATACAGTGCAAAAGACTTAAAGCTTAATGAACAAATTAAAGTACTTCCAGACTCTGTTCTAAAAGGAAATATTGGTAGTAAAGAAAATGTTTCTTTTAAAAAAGAATCTGTT
>JANLVQ010000279.1:0-8574 GCA_031364085.1 Chitinophagaceae bacterium | reverse complement strand
GTATTTCTCTGCATTTTTTTTAAGCTTGGCTAATACGATAGATTCAATATTAATTTGTAATTTATCTGCAAGTAATAAAGCATAAATCAATACATCAGCTAACTCTTCTTTTACTTTTTCAATTTTTGCATCCTCTGCCTTCTTCCATAAAAATTGCTCTAACAATTCATTTGCTTCAATACTTATGGCAAGTGATAAATCTTTTGCATTATGAAATTGTTCCCAATCACGCTCGTTTCTAAACTTAATTATTTCTTGAATTATTTTTTGGATATCATTCATTTTATTATGATTTATGCATTGTTATTGCTAATTCATACTCACTTTCATAAGGTAATCCTAATTGAGAAACCATCTCTGGAATTGCCAACTTCCAACTAACATAGTAATATGCTAAAATGTGATAACCTGAAAATGTTTTGTCAGGGATTGAAGGCATTGTGTAGTCATTTTTATCTGGTCGAAAACCTTGGGTTCCAAACATTGCTATTTCGAAAGCAATTTTTTTTATCTCATCAATATTCTTTTCTTTAAAAAATTGTAATGCATCAACCATAAACATTACAACAGCCATATTAGTGCCTATTTCCTCTTGTGTTTTTTGAAACTTTTCCATCTCTCTTTCTTTGTATGGATTTTTTGTTTCAACATCAAAAGGATCTTTTTCAATGGACTCTAAAAGATTATCAATATTTGTTCTCTTGTTTTTAAATTCATCTTCGCTAACTAATTCGAAATTTTTTTCAAGTTTTAAATCTTCTGCCCAATGCAGAACCAACTCGTATTCTTCAGCAGGTTCTTTATCGTCTTTATATTGTAAAAATTCTTGATAAAAAGCATTTGCTTGTTTAAGTTCGTATGGTGTTGCTTGAAAATTTTTTACCAAATCAATTCCGTATAATTCTTTGTATTGAAGAGCATTAACAATATTGTAAATTTTACTTTTTGAAATAATATCACTTGGGGACAGTTCAACAATTTCTTTATCTGTAACAGCTTTGATTCCTTCTTGTATTAGTCCATAGATTGAAAGGAATTGATAAGGTCTTAACTCCGAAAATTCTCTGAATAAAAAATCTTCAATAAATAAGTCAATAGGAGTATTAAAAGTTTGTCTGTTCATTCCTTCAAATAGACTTGAATAATAAGCAGCAATAGAATCATCTGAAATGCCCATTTTAGCAATCTTTTTAACTGTAGATTCTATGCCTTTAATAAATAACGCTTTGTGGCTTTGATTAGAAACAAATAATTGATTTAGACCATCTTTTCTTGCTTCAATTACAAAATCAAGATGTACTAATTCATGCATTATTAAATGCTCAACAGCAGGGTAATTTGGATTGAACTTTACATTGTGTTTTTCTCTATTATAGTTTTCAGCAAACTCTATTTTTGCTGCAGTTGGTATTGCAACATCTGCAATAATTTCTATCTCCTTTTCACAAGCAAATTCTAGTTTATGTCTGTATTCACGAAAGATTTTTTTTCCAGTCTTTGTTGCAATAATTTTTCGACTTAATTCAAAAGCTTGTTGAAAACAGTTTTGATACAATGCATCTTTATTATTGCAACGTTTTATTGCTTGAATAGTACTGTAAAATGCAGAGTGTAAATCGTTTTCCATTTCGGCAATCATGCCTAGTGCAAAGTGTGTATTTGGGTATTCATTATTAATTTTAAGGGCTTCCCAAAAATATTTTTTTGCTTCCTCAGGTTTCCCTTGTTGTAAGAGATTGCTTCCTATGTTATTTATGGCAATATTGTCATTTGGATTAGCAACCAAAGCTTGGTCGTAATACTTCATTGCAGTTTGAATATCGTTTTTAAACTTGGCAAAAATGTTTCCCATCATCACTAAAGCATGCCCATTTTTTGAATCCCAGCGAAGTGCATCAATTAAACAATTTATGGCTTCTTCTTGATTTCCTTTATCAGATAAAATTTGCCCCATAATTCTGTAGTATTCAGAATTGGTGGGGTTTTGCTCTATTAATTTTTTGAGAATTGTTGTAGCCTCGGTGTATTTGCCTTTTTCGCAAAGTGCTACTGTTTTTCTGTAATCTGTTTCTTGAGAAAGAATTGTTGGAGTATCAATTTCTATAGTTGCCCAATCTCCATCGATAGTTACTTTTGGCTTATATGGTCCATAGGTGTAATACTTCTCTAATATGTTGATTATTATATGGTTATTACCCCCCCCTTGTTTTATTTCAGGGAAAATGGTAAATAAAAAGTCGTCAATTTTATGAATAATTGTCATTGATGTAAGATCTTAATAATTTGCAATTTTAAGCTAAAAAACTATCAAATAACCTATGTGAATCATATTAATTTTTAGGTCACTAAAAGGTTGTTATAGCAAATCTTCTAGTTTTGTTTTATTTTTACCTTTATTCATAATTCATAATTTAAAATTCATAATTCATAATTCATAATTCATAACTCATAACTCATCATTCAAAATTATTAAATCATGCCTTCATTCGATATTTCAAGTAAAGTAGATTTACAAACTTTAGACAATGCCATCAATATTGTAAAAAAAGAAATTCAAAATCGTTTCGATTTTAGAGGTTCTCATGTAGAAATTGAATTAGACAAAAAAACATACACTGTTAAGTTAGAAGCTGAAAGTGATATGAAATTGCAACAAATTACTGATGTTATTTTAAGTAGAGGTATTAAACAAGGCATTGATGCTAATGCATTTGATTTTAGTAAAGAACCTTACCCAAGTGGTAAAATAGTTCGACAAGAAATTATTGTAAAAAATGGATTGGAGCAAAATGATGCTAAGAAAATTGTAAAAGCAATTAAAGACAGTGAACTAAAAGTTCAAGCAGCAATTATGGATAATATTATTCGTGTTACAGCAAAAAAAATTGATGATTTGCAAGATGTGATTGCATTATGCCGAGCAGGAAACTTTGGTATTCCATTGCAATATGAGAATATGAAGAGCTAATCTAATATTTACTTCATATTCAATAATACCTTATTTTTATTGCTTAAATTTTACAGTCTTCAAAACACAATGTTTTGAAGACTTTTTTATCATTAAAATTTTGTATGAAAAAAACAAATTTTAAGTTCGAGTATGAAGTATATGATTCTGTTGATGAATTGAATGAGAATGATGCAAAACTTGTGTCAAAAGCAAGAAAAGTAACCAACTCTGCTTATGCTCCTTATTCACATTTTCATGTTGGTGCTGCTGCATTGCTTGATAATGGAAAAATGGTAACAGGTACTAATCAAGAAAATGCAAGTTACCCTATAACCATTTGTGCAGAAAGGTCTTTGTTAGCAGCTGCATCATCCTTGTATCCAAATGTGGCTATAAAAACTATGGCAATAAGCTACCACAATTTTAATGATAAGGCTACTAGTGAAAAACCAATTAGTCCATGTGGAATGTGCAGACAAAGTATTTTAGAATATGAAATAAGAGCAAATGCACCTATTAGAATTATTTTAAGTGGCGTTGAAGGAAAAATATTTATCATAAACTCTATAAAACATTTATTACCATTGAGTTTTACCAATGCAGATTTAAAATGATAAATTCTTGTGAATTTTTGCACATTCTATCCCATTAATGTAATATCTATTACCTTTACAACGTTAATTAGTAAACACCCTATATGAAAAAGTTATTGGCAATAGTAGTTTTATTAGTAGTTGTTGCTACAGTGGTTTCGTCTTGTACTTCTCGTAGAGGAGGATGCCCAACTACTAATCCTAGATATTTTGTGAGCTAATATGAATTGGATTTCATTTGAAACTGAAGATCATCTTCATCAAATTCTACAAGCTTCTTTTCAAAAACCACAAATTATTTTTAAGCATAGTACTCGCTGTGTTATAAGTACAATGGCTAAACAACGTATCGAAAAATATACTGATTCCAGTTTCGATTTTCATTACCTCGATTTAATTCAACACAGAAATCTTTCAAATTTAATTGCAGAAAAATTTGAAGTTCATCATCAATCACCTCAAATATTAATCATTAAAAACGGAGACTGTGTTTTTGATGAAAGTCATGGTGGAATTAACATTCAAGATTTAATAGAGTTTAAAAATTAAATCTGTTCAAATAAAAATTCAGGTTTTATCATAAAAAATTCATATTTTAGATTTTGAATATCTCTAATTAAAATTATTATTTATGAAAAAATTATTACTCTCTGCATTTGTAATTTCAATCGGTTTTAATTCAATTTTTGCTCAAACCAAAACCTATGCTATTACTTCAGAAAAGCAAGGAGAATTTCAATGGACAGCCATCCGTGAAATTGATTTTAAATCGGGCGAATACACAAAAACTTTAATTAGTAATGCCATAAAACAAGATTTACAACTTCGATCCTCATCTTCAGGCATTAATAATAACAATTTTATTTCTGGTAAAGGAGTTGCAGCAGCAGCATATGACAAGGTAAATAATCGTTTATACTTTTCTGAAATGTTAGGAAATGATTTAAAGTATATAGATTTAAGCAACTCTCAAGTAAATAATTTAAGTGTTGCTATTACAAATAATTCAAATTACTCCACTGGAGCCAAAAACATTGATGAAAGTAATATTATTACTCGAATGGCTTTTAGTAAATCAGGTGTTGGTTATGCTTTAACTAACGATGCTAATAGTTTAATTCAATTTAATACAAATGCTAATGCTTCGATAATTAATTTAGGTGCAATAAGAGATAGCAGAAAAAATACTAGCATCAGTATTCATACACAATGTACAAGTTGGGGTGGAGATTTAATTGGTGATGATTATGGCAATTTATATTTAATTACCATGCGTAATAATGTTTTTAAAATCAATATTTCAAAAATGGAAGCAGAATTTGTTGGTGTAATTACTAATTTACCTGCAACATTTACAACAAATGGTGCTGCTGCTGATGATGAAGGAAATATTATTTTAAGTTCTGCAGTTGTTTCAGACAGTTATTTTAGAGTTAACCCATCAACTCTTGAAGCTTCTGTAATTAAAGGAGGAAAAGAAATGTATAGTGTATCTGATTTAGCAAATGGCAATTTGGTGTTTCAACGTAAACCATCAGCTATAGATGAAATGATTTCTTTTGAAAATAATGTAATGGTTTATCCAAATCCTGTAATCAATAGAAATATTAATATCAGTTTCAATAAAATGAATGCTGGGAATTATGTTTTAGAAGTTGCAGATATTAATGGAAAAATAATTAAAAATAAATCTGTTACTTTAAATGGTGCAAGTACAGAAAAAATTAGCATGGATAAAGCTTCTAGCGGGTTTTATTTAGTTCGACTTGTTGATTCAAATGGCAAAACAGTTTTCACAAAAAAAGTTGTAGTAGAATAATAAAAAATAATAATTTACATTTTAATCCCTCGTTAACAAACGAGGGATTTTTTTTGAAATAATTATACCAATTTTGCATTATGCATACCATTGAACCATTTTATAATTGGAGGCATATTTATAATTCAGAAGAGGATAAGTTTTCTCCTTTTTATAAAGCCACATACAGTGAGTTTAATTATGATAAAACAATTTATAATTATTATATCCACCCTCAATGGGATGAGTTCGGCAGTAACACACTTTATTTAAAACACATTTATTCTGATTACGAACTTAATTTTTGTGTTATTGAATTAATAGGAGAGTGGAATGATGCTATTGAAAATGATATCATGACTTTAAAAAGAGAGGTAATCGATAAATTATTTGATCACAAAATATTTAAGTTTATTCTCATTACAGAAAATGTGTTGAATTTTCATAGTGGTGATAAAGATTATTACGAAGAATGGAATGATGAAGTAAATGAAGAGAATGGATGGATTGTTGCCTTAAATATGCCAGAAGCTACACAGCATGATTTTAAGAAAAGAAAGCTACATCAAATTATAGAATTGCTTGAAATGGAAGACTGGCGTTCGTTTAAGCCATATCATTTATTTAAAAAAATAGATCAAATGATTTTGGGAAGGCTTAATTAAAAATTAATCTACAGAAACAATCTGTCCATTGATTTTTTTAATAAAATATAGTTTAGTGTTTTTATAATAATCGATCTGAGTGTTTTTAAGTTTATTATAGTGGGGCTCAATTTTCAATTCATTAAAAACTCTAAATAAATTATCAAAAAATAATGTAATGGCATTTTCATTATATAGGCTTACTGTTTTACCAATTCTAAGCATGGTTTCAAAACCCCTAAAGAAATGGTAACTTGGTTTTAAGTAATATTGATTTTCATAAGCTTTAGTTATATAATCTACATGCGAATTATTAAAATTTAAGTTCGAAAAATTATAAGCACTAGTGTAAATAATAGGTACATCTTTGTATTCAACTTCATTGGTAATATTAAATGCATCCCAAGTGGGTAAACCTAAAACAGTTGTTGCATAAGATTTATTATTAGATAAATCGCTGACAATTTTTTGTGCAAATGATTCTTTTGAGCAATTACAAACAATGGTATTTTTAACTGTACTATCTAAGTTGATCAATAGCTCTTTAGTTGAAAAAGTATCTATTAATGTAATAGGTTTAAGCACTGTTTTTTTTTCTTTAGAAGTGATTTCTTCATTTTCTAAAAAATTATCATCAACCCAGTTTTCAAAAGCCCCTTTACATTTAATATATACAATTTTGGTATTTCTGTAATTGGCAATAATATTGTTATAAATTGCTTTTACATGAGTTTGTATGGTTGGATTTATTAAAAAGAAATAAGGATTATTAGTAACTCCACCATCATTAGGATAAGATGCTGATATTAAAGGAATTTTATTTTGATAAGCATAATCAGCTAAAATTTTAATATCATTATACCTATTAAAAGAAGCAATAATTATTGTTGAAGTAGCAAGTTTGTTCTTTGTGTTTTTTAGAATTTCTTGTAAAGAGTTTCCTTTGCTTTTATAATCATAGATATCAACTACTAAATTATTTATTCCCTCTTTTTGTAATGAGTCAATGGCCATTTGAATACCATTAAAAAACTCTAATCCAGGCAACATATTTTTTGGTAAAGTATTCTCCCAAATTTTAAAAGTATTAGCATTAAAAGCTGAGTCTAAATAAATTGGTGCAAAAACAGCAATTTTGTTTTCTGTTTTTTGGGCATTTGAGGTTTGAGAAAAAAGCACAAACAATAATCCAATGCTAATTTTTAGAAATTTGGTATTGATGTTTGTTTTCATTTAAGTTGATGAAGTGTTGAATAAATTTATTAACTATTTTGTAATTATTCCCATTCTATTGTTGCTGGAGGTTTACTGCTAATATCATATACAACCCTATTGATGCCTTTTACTTGGTTAATGATTTGATTACTTACCTCAGCTAAAAATTCATAAGGTAAATGGCTCCAATCTGCACTCATGCCATCAACACTAGTAACTGCTCTTAAAGCTAATGTAAATTCATAAGTTCTTTCATCTCCCATAACACCAACAGATTTAATGGGCAACAAAATAGCACCTGCTTGCCAAACTTGATTGTACAAGTTTTTTTCTTTTAAAGCATTGATATAAATAGCATCAGCTTCTTGTAACATTTTTACTTTTTCTTTATCTACAGCACCCAAAATTCTGATGCCTAAACCAGGGCCAGGAAATGGATGGCGATTAATTAAACCTGCACTAATGCCCATTTCTAAGCCAATTTTTCTTACTTCATCTTTAAATAATAATCGTAAAGGTTCAACTAATTTCAGCTTCATAATATCTGGTAAGCCACCAACATTATGATGAGATTTTATTGTTGCTGAGGGGCCATGAACACTTATGCTTTCAATCACATCAGGATAAATGGTTCCTTGTCCTAAAAAATGTGCATCTTTTATTTTATTGGCTTCCTGCTGAAAAATTTCTATAAAAAGTTTTCCAATGATTTTTCTTTTTTGCTCTGGATCATCAATGCCAACAAGTTCTTTATAAAAAAATTCTTTAGCATCAACACCAATAACATTTAATCCAAAATTTTTATAATTGGTTAAAACTTCTTCAAACTCATTTTTTCGGAGTAAGCCATTATCTACAAAAATTCCTGTTAAGTTATTGCCAATAGCTTTATGAATTAATGAAGCAGCAACTGTACTATCAACCCCACCACTTAAACCCATTATTACTTTATCATTTCCTATTTGGTTTTTTAATTGATCAACAGTTTCTGTAATAAATGATTTTGCTGTCCAATCACAAGTACAATTACATACTTCAACTAAAAAATTGAATAACATTTTTTTACCATCGGTTGAGTGATATAATTCTGGGTGAAACTGTAAACCATACAATGGATAATTAGAATGATTCTTTTTGTATGCAGCAACTGGAATATCATTGGTAGAAGCCAATACTTGAAAGTCTTTCGGGAGTTCAACTATACTATCACTATGGCTCATCCAAACTTGTGATTTGGTTTCAATGTTTTTGAATAAAATATCTTGTTGAACAATATTTAAATGGGCTCTGCCATATTCTCTTTTATTGCTTTTATTTACTGTGCCTCCAAATTTTTTAATAGTTAATTGAGCCCCATAACAAATTGAAAGAATA
>JANLVQ010000252.1:0-3350 GCA_031364085.1 Chitinophagaceae bacterium | reverse complement strand
CACGTTGCAGAACAATTCACTGGTTTAAAAGGTGTGTTTGTTAACATTGAAGATACCATAAGGGGCTTTAATTCTATAATGGATGGAGAGGTTGATGAATACCCCGAAGCAGCATTTAACCTTGTTGGTACATTAGAAGATGCAATTGAAAAAGGTAAGAAATTAATGGCTAACGCATAAAATAAGTTATCATGATTTTAGAAATTCTTACACCAGAAAAGAAATTATTCGATAGTGAGGTTTATGGGGTTCAATTACCAGGCATTAGTGGTTTGTTTGAAGTATTAGATAAACACGCCCCCTTGGTAAGTGCTTTAGGAAAAGGAAATCTGAAAATTTTGAAAACAAAATCACAATCTGAAAATTTTCAAATTCAAGGAGGGTTTGTTGAAGTGATGAATAACAAAACAACCATTCTTTTAGAAGGTGCTGTAGAAGCATAATTTAAAATATAAATAGAAACCTCACCAATTGGTGAGGTTTTTTTATTTTGTAATACTTGTTGATTGTTATCAAAAAAATAAACTAAGCATTTGCTAACATTTATATTTGCTATAATAAAATCTCGAATATGTTAAAAGTGGGCGTTTTTGGAGTTGGTCATTTAGGTAAATTTCATTTAAATAATTGGAAGGAAATTGAAGGCGTAAAAATTGTTGGATTTTTTGATCCTCATAATGAAACAGCAAAACAAGTAGTCGCCGATTATGGCATTAAAAGGTTTAGTGATGAAGATAAATTAATGGATGCTTGTGATATTGTTGATATTGTTGTGCCCACTAATGAACATTATAGTTTGTGTATGCAAGCTATTCGTAAAGGCAAACATGTTTTTGTTGAAAAGCCTTTAGCTTTTACTATGAATGAGGCGAAAGATTTGGTTGCTATGGTGCAAGAAGCTGGAATAAAATTACAAGTTGGCCATGTTGAAAGGTTTAATCCTGCATATTTGGCCATACAACAACATCATCTAAACCCTATGTTTATTGAGGTGCATCGTTTAGCACAATTTAATCCCAGAGGTACCGAAGTAAGTGTTATTCTAGATTTAATGATACACGATTTAGATATTATTTTAAGCATGGTTAAATCATCTGTAAAAACCATTAGTGCAAGCGGAGTTGCGGTTTTAACAGACACTCCAGATATTGCAAATGTTAGAATAGAGTTTAATAATGGTTGTGTTGCTAATCTTACAAGCAGCAGAATCAGTATGAAAAAAATGAGAAAAATGCGGTTGTTTCAAAAAGATTCATACATAGGCGTAGACTTCCTTAATAAAAAAGCAGAAGTAATTAAAATTAAACAACCCAACGATAAAGATGTATTTGCTTTCGATGTAGAAACACCCGATGGGGGTAAAAAAGAAATAGCTGTTGCAAATCCAAACGTTCAAGAAGGCAATGCAATTAAACTTGAATTACAAAGTTTTATTTCTTCTATAAAAAATAATACCAGACCAATAGTTAATGAAGAAGATGGTTACGCAGCTATGGAAGTAGCTCATCAAATTTTAGCCAAAATGGGTAATGTAAAAGCCTTGGTGTAATTCTTTAATGCAAAAACCCATTAACATATCGTGGTATGTAATTGCAGATTATTGTGCATCTGTAATAGCATGGATTGTTTTTGTTAAGTTTTTTTTTGATAGTGTTGACAATACATCGCTTTTAAAAACGGCATTTACAATTGTTCCAATATCATGGTTATTATTATATCTTTTATTTGGAGCATATGGCTTACCCATCTATAAAAAATCTCGTTTAAACGAATTCACCAATACATTTATTTGTTCTTGTATTGGTTGTTTAGGTATTTATTTAATATTTCTGTGGATTGGAAAAATTATTGGAGGCATTACACATTATTATATTTTACTCAACCTTATTTTATTACAAACTTTTTTTGTTTTTTTATTGAGGTGGATGATTTTAGTGAAGGCAAAAAAAGACATCATTCAAGGCGATGTAATTTTTAATACCATTATTGTTGGCAACAACAAACAAGCCATTAACACCTATAAACAACTTCAAAAAAATTTTGAATATCTTGGCTATAAATTAATTGGCTTCATCAATTTTGAAAATAATAAAAACGGACTGAATAAACACTTGCCATTACTGGGAGATATTGATAATTTAATTCAAGTAATTGATGAACACAAAGTATCTAATGTAATTATAGCCCTAGATAAATCTCAAAAAAAAATTACAGAAGAAATTATTAATCTACTTTCTTTAAAAGATGTAGAAATTAAACTTGTTCCGGATGTGTTAGATATTTTATCGGGCTCTGTAAGAACATCTAATGTTTTTGGTGCAACATTAATTGATTTAGATACTAGCCCATTACAATTGTGGCAACATAATATTAAAAGGTTGATTGATGTTTTGTTTGCTTTTTGTTTTACCATACTTCTATTTCCATTGTTTATTTATATTGCTATAAGAACAAAATTTTCTTCTGCTGGTCCAATTTTTTATAGTCAAGAAAGAATTGGTTTTAAAGGTCGACCCTTTACCATTTATAAGTTTAGAAGCATGATTGATGATGCAGAAATCAATGGCCCACAACTGAGCAGTGATGCAGATTCTAGAATAACAGCTTGGGGAAAGACCATGAGAAAATGGCGATTGGATGAACTGCCTCAATTGTGGAATATTTTAATTGGAGATATGAGTTTGGTTGGGCCAAGACCCGAACGCAAATATTATATTGATAAAATTGTTGCTACCACACCCTATTATAATTATTTGTTTAAAGTAAAACCCGGATTAACCAGTTGGGGAATGGTACAATTTGGTTATGCAGAAACAGTTGAACAAATGATTGAACGGATGCAGTACGATTTAATCTATATCGAAAATGCTTCTATTTTTTTAGATTTTAAAATCATGTTTCATACTTTAAGAATCATTGTATCTGGTAACGGGAAATAGTAATTAAGCTTTTGCCCCAACAGTAAGCTCTCTAAAAATATTTTCTAAGCTCTTACCATCGCTTTGTAAATTATTTAATAAATCATCTGCAACAATTTCGCCTTTATTAATAATGATTACTCTATCACAAATGGCTTGTACTTCTTGTAAAATGTGAGAAGAAAAAAGAACTGTTTTATTTTTACCCTGCTCTTTAATTACATTTCTAATTTCAATAATTTGGTTAGGATCCAAGCCACTAGTTGGCTCATCTAAAATCAACACCTCTGGCTCGTGTAATAAAGCAGCAGCAAAGCCTACACGTTGTTTATATCCTTTAGAAAGTTGCCCAATTTTTTTATTTTGTTCAACTTGTAACCCCACCAATTCAATCATATTTGTTATGGCTGTTTGTGCTTGATTAATTTCATG
>JANLVQ010000230.1:0-6137 GCA_031364085.1 Chitinophagaceae bacterium | reverse complement strand
CATTGAAAACTATGCATCCATCAAGCAAGAACTATTAAACAATGGTTTTACTTTTACCAGCGATACAGATACTGAAGTGTTGCTTAATTTCATACAAGATATTAAGCAAAATGCAAAATGTTCTCTTGAAGAAGCATTAAGAATTGCTTTAAAAAGAATTGTTGGGGCATATTGTATTTTATTGATGGATAAAAATGATCCTACAACAATAATTGCAGCAAGAAAAGGCTCTCCGCTTGTAATTGGTATTGGAAAAGGTGAACATTTTTTAGCAAGTGATGCCACTCCTATTATTGAATATACGAAAGAAGTAGTTTATGTAAATGATTATGAAATTGCTATTGTAAAAGCTGATGAATTAATATTAAAAAATTTGGGTAACGAAAAACAAACTCCATTCATTACTAAACTTGATATGGAATTGGCCGCTATTGAAAAAGGTGGTTACGACCATTTCATGTTAAAAGAAATTCATGAACAACCCAATACCATATTTGATTGTTTAAGAGGCAGACTTTTACCACAGATTAATGAAATTAGAATGAGTGGTATTGATAATAATTTAGATAAATTAATTGCTGCAAAGAGAATAGTTATTGTTGCTTGTGGAACCAGTTGGCATGCAGGTTTGGTGGCTGAATATATTTTTGAAGAATTGTGTAGAATAAATGTTGAAGTAGAATATGCAAGCGAGTTTCGCTATCGAAATCCTGTAATTGAAAATGGTGATGTGATTATAGCAATTTCACAAAGTGGAGAAACTGCAGATACTCTTATTGCATTAGAAAGTGCAAAAGAAAAAGGAGCATTTATTTTTGGTGTAGTAAACGCAGTTGGTAGTAGTATTGCAAGAATTAGTCATGCTGGTGCTTATATACATGCTGGCCCAGAAATTGGTGTTGCTAGCACTAAAGCATTTACAGGTCAACTAGCTGTTTTAACCATGATGGCTTTAAGAATTGCACAAGCAAAAGGTACCATTACAAATGAAAGATTTAATCATCTCATAAAAGAATTAGAAGCCATTCCTGAAAAAGTGAATGAGATTTTAAAAGATACAACACACATTCAAGCTATTGCCGAAAAATATATGGGAGCAACTAATGCATTATTTTTAGGCAGAGGCTATAATTTTCCAATTGCTTTAGAAGGTGCATTGAAATTAAAAGAGATTAGCTATATACATGCAGAGGGTTACCCTGCTGCTGAAATGAAACACGGTCCTATTGCTTTAGTTACTGAAGAGTTACCTGTTGTTTTTGTAGCAACAAAAGATAGTTATTACGAAAAAATTGTAAGTAATGTACAAGAAATTAAAGCTAGAAAAGGAATCGTAATTTCTGTAGCTACAGAAGGTGATAAAGTAATCCCTAATTTATCAAACGACACCATGTTTGTACCTGAGTGTGATGAAATATTGGCTCCCCTTTTAAGTGTAATTCCTTTACAATTATTAAGTTATTATGTTGGCGTTAAAAAGGGTTGTAATGTAGATATGCCAAGGAATTTAGCTAAAAGTGTAACAGTAGAATAATTAATTACAGTAAGATATTAAAATGGCCATTATAAGTATTGGAGAAGCATTAAAGGAAATAGTAAAAAAAAGTCGTTTAAAGAATGGACTTAGAGCTGCTGCTATTGAAGAAATATGGGAAAAAATCATGGGAAAAACTGTTGCCAAATACACCCACAAAATTCAAATTGTCAACCAAAAGTTATTTATTACAACGCATGTTGGTGCTTTGAAAAACGAATTGCACTTTCAAAAAGATTTAATCAAACAAAGAATTAATGAAGAGTTTGGCGAAGTAGTGATTACAGATATTATTATTCAATAAACTACTTGTCCATATTTATTTCTACATATTTTAAAAACTCTTCCTTTTTATCTTGTTGTTGAAATGCTCCACCATAATAGGTTGTAACAGTAGTGCTTTTATCATCCTTAACACCCCTACTTGCAATACAAAAATGTTTTGCATCAATATAAACTGCAACATCTGCTGTGCCTAAAACATTTTGTAACTCCTTTCCTATTTGCATGGTGAGTCTTTCTTGAACTTGAGGTCGTTTAGCAAAATATTCAACAATTCTATTCAATTTACTCAATCCAATATTTTGTCCATTGTTTATATATGCAATATGAGCAACACCACTAATTGGAACAAAATGATGTTCACAATAACTATAAAACGAAATGTTTTTTTCAACCAACATTTCCTTGTATTTGTATTTATTTTCGAACATAGATGCTTTTGGTTTTTTATCGGGATTTAATCCAGAAAAAACTTCTTTTATGTACATTTTAGCAACTCTTTTAGGAGTTCCTTTTAGGCTGTCGTCGGTTAAGTCAAGTCCTAAAGTATTCATGATTGCTTCAAAATGATGAGTTATAATTTTTATTTTTTCTTCATCGGAAATAACAAAAGCATCAACTTTCATTGGTGTATTATAACAAGTGCTTACATGGTCATTACCTTGTTCATCAATTTCTATATCGCTTAATTCAATTTTATGCGGGGTATTTAACATAATTTCTATCGGTTTCAAATAAAGTAATTCTTAAATCTAAATCAGGTTTAATTTGTGGTCGTAATAAATTATAAATTACTACTGCAATATTTTCTGCTGTTGGATTTAAGTTTTCAAATTCTTTTGTATCTAAGTTTAAATTTTTATGATCAAATTTTTTTATAACATGCTCTCTTGTTAATTCACTCAATTCTTTTACATCAATAACAAAGCCAGTTTTTTCATCAATAGTACCAGTTACTTTAATAACCAATTCATAATTATGTCCATGATAATTTTCATTTGCACATTTGCCAAAAATTTTTCTATTGGTATTTGTATCCCAATCTTTATTGTACAATCGATGGGCTGCATTAAAATGCTCTTTTCTGTAAACTGAAATTTTATTCATTAAATTAATTAAACTAAACAAACTGAGCAAAAGTGTGTTGCACAAGTACGTAGTTATGTTTGAATTTGAATTACAAAATTACAAGTTTATTATTTTCAACGCTCATCCCAAATATTTCAAGCATATCCGAAATCCGTTATTTTTACAATCTTAAATATAAAAACATGAAGAAACTGCTTGTTTTAGCTCTATTTTTTCCGTTTATCACAAACGCACAAACCAAAAAAATTACTCTTGAAGACATTTATAAAAAAGGAACTTTTAGAGCAGAATCGATACAAGGATTTAATAGCCTGAAGGATGGAAACTTTTATTTCGAAAATATTGATGAAAATATTGTTAAGAAAAGTTTTGAAACTAGTGAAACAGTTGAAACCATTATAAAAAAAGGTGAAGCGAAAACAAAAGATGGCATCATATTAAGTTTAAGTGATATGGAATGGAGTGATGATGAAAAAAAGATTTTAATTTTTACAGATAGAGAATATATTTATAGAAGAAGTATTAAAGCCAAGGTTTATGTGTATGATTTAAAAAGTAAATCAACACAAATGGTTGATGATAATAAAATATTACATGCTACACTTTCGCCTGATGCTAATCAAGTTGCTTTTGTAAAAGATAATAATTTGTTTGTAAAAAACCTTGCAACAAATAAAACCATTGCTATTACTACAGATGGCAAATGGAATAAAATAATTAATGGTAATTGCGATTGGGTTTATGAAGAAGAATTTAGCTTTTCAAAAGCTTTTTCATGGAGTAATAATGGAGATTATTTGGCTTTTTATAAATTTAATGAAACCAAAGTTCCAGAATTCGCCTTCACTATTTTCGATAGTTTATACCCTACACAATACAATTATAAATATCCAAAAGCAGGAGATGCTAATTCAACAATTGGTATTAATATTTATAATATAAAAACCGGAAAAACGGTAAAGGCAGATATAGGGTTAGAAACTGATATTTATATTCCAAGAATTAAATGGATGGCAACAAACGATAAACTATGTGTGTATTGGCTAAATCGTTTACAAAACCATTTGAAATTGCTGAGTACTGATGCTATCACAGGAAAATCAATAACTTTTTATGAAGAAAAAAATAAGTATTATGTAGATATTAATGATGACATGCATTTTTTTAAAAATGGCAATACATTTTTATTTAGCAGTGAAAAAGATGGTATGAATAGTTTGTACTTGGGTGATATAAAAAACAATAAAACAACAAGATTAATTAATGATAAATATGAAGTTGCAGAACTCTATGGTGTTGATGAAAAAAACAATAGAGTATTTTATTCAAGTGCTTATGATATTAAAAATCGACAACCAATGGTTTTTGATTTAAATACAAATAAAAGTTTTGCTTTGTCTTCAAAAGTAGGCACACATAAAATTTCTTTTAATAGTAATTTTTCGTATTTTTTAGATAACTATTCCGATTACTATTTTCCCCCAATTTATTCCTTGTGTAAAACAGATAGTGCTATCAATGATGGCACAAATTGGTCTTACAAAGGAAAAGTTTTAAAAGACAATAAGAAATTAAGAGATAAAGTTCATAATGATTATAATTTACCATTACCCACTTTTCAAATGTTTAAAAACAATGCTGGGGTTGAATTATGCAGTTGGATATTAAAACCTACAAACTTTGATTCATCAAAAAAATATCCTGTTTTATTTACAAATTATGGTGGCCCTGGCAGCCAACAAGTTTCTAACAGTTGGGGTTCAATAAATATGTGGCAACACTATATCTGTCAGCAAGGATATATTATTGTTTGTGTTGATAATACAGGTACAGGCTTTAGAGGTGAAGAATTTAAAAAGAAAACATATTTACAGTTAGGTAAATATGAAATTGCCGATCAAATTGATGTGGCTAAATATTTAGCAACTCTACCTTTTGTTGATGGCAATAGAATTGGTCATTGGGGCTGGAGTTATGGAGGTTTCATGAGTAGTTTAGCTATAACAAAGGGTGCAGATATTTTTAAAGTTGCCATTGCAGTTGCACCTGTTACCAATTGGCGTTATTACGATAATATTTACACAGAAAGATTCATGAGAACGCCAAAAGAAAATGCAAAGGGTTATGATGATAATTCTCCAATTAATCATGTAGATAAAATAAAAGGCAAATTTTTAATTATACATGGAACTGCTGATGATAATGTGCATTTTCAAAATAGTGTAATGATGATTGATGAAATGATTAAAAAGAATATAGAATTTGAAAGTGGCTATTATCCAAATAAAAATCATGGAATACGTGGAGGCAATACAAGTTTTCATTTATATACTAAAATGACTAAATTCATTTTGGAGAACTTGTAGGTGAATGGTAAATGGTTAATAGTAAATTGGTATTATATATCTGTGGGAATATGAATGAATAGTTTTTTTATTAATAATCTTTATGCTAAATTTAATACATAAAAAATTAGAAGATTATCAAATTTCACATCAATTCATTGAATCAATATTTAAAATGTTATCAAAGCTAATTTCAAATCTTGCTAACAAAGCATTATGAACAATTATCCAAACCTAATCACCATTTACCAAAACCCATTCACCCTTTGAACACAGTTATTTTCGATATGGATGGTTTACTTATCGATAGTGAACCACTTTGGCAAGAAGCCGCCAATGAAATTTTTAATAAAAAAGGCATTTATCTATCCCAAGAACAATATGAAACTTCAACAGGATTAAGAACTAGTGAGTTTTTGAATTATTGGTTTGCATATTTTAAATTAGATAAAAAAGAAATTCCAACACTAGAAATTGAAATTGTACATGCTGTAATTGAAAAGGTGAAAACAAAAGGAATAATTTTACCTAGTGTTGATTATATTTTTAATTTTTTTAAAGAAAGAAATTTTAAAATTGGTTTAGCTTCTTCTTCTCCCCTTTCTTTAATTTATGAAGTGGTAGATGTATTGGGTATCAAAAATAATTTAAATGCAATAAGCTCTGCACAAGATTTGGCTTATGGAAAACCACATCCTCAAGTTTTTTTAGATTGTGCACAAGCACTTCAATCAAAACCAGAAGAATGTATTTGTTTCGAAGATTCTTTAAATGGATTAATTGCAGCAAAAGCTGCAAAGATGAAATGTGTTATCATTCCAGTTTCACATCAATCTCATTTAAATAAATGGTGTATAGCTGATATACAATTAAAATCTTTAAAAGAG
>JANLVQ010000122.1:0-12511 GCA_031364085.1 Chitinophagaceae bacterium | reverse complement strand
TCAAATTTTTTGCAAATATAGGGGGATGACATTTAAAACAAGTGTTCGTTAGGGTTATTTAAGGATAGTTTTTAACAAAAACATTTAAAATTAATTCTCGGCTATAACCTAATCTCTATTATTTTTGATATTGTCTATGCTAGCATTTTTAAGAGGAAATTTTGTTAATAAATCACCAGCAAAATTAATTGTTGATGTAAATGGAGTGGGTTATGATGTGCAAATAAGTTTAAATACTTATGAAGCCATACAAGCGAAAGAAAATGGTTTATTATACACCTATTTACACATTACCGAGAATTCTCAAACACTTTTTGGTTTTGCTGAAACTAAAGAAAAAGAGGTTTTTATACACCTAATCAGTATTTCTGGTGTGGGTGCCTCAACTGCTAGAATGATGCTTTCTGGTATGAAACCTGCAGAACTAGCTAAATGTATTGTTTCGGGAAATGTGAACGAATTGGTTAAGATAAAAGGTATTGGAAAAAAAACTGCTGAACTTTTGGTTGTAGGTCTGAGAGATAAACTAACTGGTTTTGTAACTGAAATGGATACAATAACTTATAGTTTAAATCCGTTAGAGTTAGATGCAGTGAACGCTTTAATAGCACTTGGAATAGGCAAACCTATTGCTGAAAAAGCAGTTAAAAAAGTAATTCAAACAAACGAAGACCCCTCTATACAAGAAATTATTAAACAAGCTTTAAAAAATATTTAACCATTGGTGTAATTCTACTTAACTAAGTTTTCATTTTTTGAAACAGATTATTTTTAAAGCTTTAGGCTGTGTTGTGTTGGGTACAATTTCCATGTTCCTGCAGGGTTACGCCATTGCACAAGCTCAAACCAATACCTTACATTATCCTTTACAAGACAGAAGGGGAGATAAATTTACTTGGAGAAATTTAAACAGTTTCAATATTGGTGATACTTCAATTCTTAAACAAAATATTGAATACGATTTTAAAACCAAGAGGTATTATATCACTGAAAAAATTGGTAATAGAACGTATCGTAAACCAACTTATTTAACTTTTCAGGAATTCTATACTATCAAATCAAAGCAACAAGAATCAATTAATTTCAAATTAAGAACTGATGCTTTATTTAATTTAAACAAAAAAACAGAACGTCCTAATCACATTGTTTATCCTAAATTTTTTGATAGAACTTTTGGCTTAGGCAATGTTGCTCCAAATGCAGCAAGTGCAGTTAATGATGCTAAAAAAATCATTGCAGAAACAAAAAAATCTGTTGCTGATGCTGCTAAAACAGCAAAAAATTCTTTAGGCTCCTTAATTGATATTAAACCTACAGGAAATATTGATATTTTAATGGGGTATCAGGGCATTTTTACCAATAACCCAACTATACCTGAAAGAGCTAGAAGAACTGGTGGTTTTGATTTTGACATGAACGCCAATGTAGGTGTTAATGCCAATATTGGAGATAAACTTAAACTTCCTATCAACTATAATACATTGGCTAATTTTGATTATCTCAATCAAATTAAATTAGACTATAAAGGAACTGAAGATGAAATTTTAAAAAGTATTGAAGCAGGAAATATTGGTTTCGAATCAAAAGGAACATTAATACCAAGTGCTACCAATTTATTTGGAATAAAAACCCAATTGCAATTTGGCAAATTATTTTTTACAGCAGCATTAGCAAACCAAAGAAATCAAAGGCAAAATCAAACATTACAAGGTGGTGCAGCGGTAACTACTTTTCAAAAAAAATTGAGTGATTACGATGAAAACAGGCACTTTTTAATTGGGCAGCATTTCCGTAAAAACTTCAATACGGCCATGAGCAAATTGCCAGTTGTAGTAAGTCAAATTCAAATTCAAAGAATTGAAGTTTGGGTAACGAATAGAAATGGTGCAACCACTGATGCAAGAGATGTAATTGGTTTTGCAGATTTAGCTGAGAGTGAAGTTTCAAACACTAATATCTCACCAAGAAATAATAATTCTCAACCAGATAATGGCAACAACTCTTTGTACAATAGTTTAATTGCAAATTCAAATAACAGAGTACCTTCTCAAGTAAATAGTAATATGTTGGCTTTGGGTTTAAAACCAGTAAATGATTACGAAAAAACCTTTGCCAGAAAACTTACACCTAACGAATATATTTTTAATCAACAATTAGGAATGTTATCCTTAAACTCTCAACTTTTACCAGATGAAGTTTTAGGTGTTGCTTACGAATACGCTTTAAATGGAAGAGTGTATAAAGTAGGTGAATTTAGTCAGGAGGTTGCTTTAGATACTTCATCTCGACAAGCAGGTGTTCAAAAAATGTTATTTTTAAAATTATTGAAATCTACTTCTGCAAGAGTTAATCTTCCTATTTGGAGATTGATGATGAAGAATGTGTATTCATTAGACATGGTAGGAATTAGTAGAGAAGATTTTAGATTGAATATTTTATACGAACAACCTAGTGGTGGAATGAACAGATATTTACCTGAAAGTTCTCCAGCAGTTGAAGGGAAACCTTTAATATCTATAATAGGTTTAGATAATTTAAATAACAGAAACGATCCACAACCAGATGGCCAATTCGACTTTGTAGAAAACTTTACCATTTTACCACAATATGGAAGAATCATCTTACCAAAATTAGAACCTTTTGGTGCCGATTTAGATACTTTAGCTTTTGCTGGAATGCCCGATTCTACAAGAAAAAAATATGTTTATAGGTACTTATATGATACTATAAAAGCCATTGCCCAAACCTATGCAAACTTGGATAGATTTTATATGCAAGGTCAAGCAAAAGGTACCAGTGGAAGTGAAATTTATTTAGGAGCTTTTAATATTCCTCAAGGTTCTGTTCGTATCAATGCAGGTGGACAACTACTTGTTGAGGGCTCTGATTATACTATTGATTATAACTTAGGCTCTGTAAAAATTCTAAATCAAGCCATTTTAAATTCAGGAGTTCCTGTAAATGTATCTTACGAAAACAACGCCAACTTTGGCATACAACAAAAAGGATTTTTGGGTTTAAGATTAGATTACAAAGCCAGTAAAAAATTATCTTTTGGTGCAACCATGGAACGTTTAAACGAACGACCATTTTTTACCAAAATGAACTTTGGTGAAGATCCTGTAAGAAACACTATTTATGGAGTAGATTTCAGCTATAAATCTAACTGGCCACAACTTACCAAATGGTTAAACAAACTACCTTTCTATAACAGTAAAACCATGAGTACCATTATTGCTTATGGCGAAGCTGCTTATTTTAAACCTGGCCATCCACCTCAAATTGGTACTGGAGGAAATGGACTAATTTATGTAGATGATTTTGAAGGAACCAGAAGTAGTTTAGATTTAAGATTTCCATTAATTTCATGGACTTTAGCTTCTACACCTCAAGGTAAACCTGAATTTCCTGAAGCATTATTAACAGATAGTATCGATTATAATTTTAATCGTTCTAGATTATCTTGGTATAATATTGAACCTAATTTACAAGATAAAAATTCAAACTCCAATCCATTAAAATCAAATGTAAACGAATTAAGTAATCCTAAAGTTCGACAAGTATTTACTAACGAATTATTTCCTCAACAAACCACTAATATTACCAATACTCAAACACAAACTTTCGATTTAACTTATTTTCCTCAAGAGCCAGGACCATACAATTTCATAACAGATCCATCAAAAATAAATTCAACAGGCAAATTCACCAATCCAGCAGAAAAAAGAAAAAAATGGGGTGGCATTATGAGGGCAATTGACCAAACAGATTTCGAAACCAACAACTTTGAATTTTTAGAATTCTGGGTACAAAATCCTTTCATTAACGACTCATTAAGAACAGGAGGAAAGTTGGTGATTAATTTAGGAAATATTAGTGAAGATATTTTAAAAGATGGTAAACGATTTTATGAAAATGGAATGAACACACCTACATCTCCTGCATTAGTTGATAGTTCAAATGTTTGGGGAAAAACACCAGTAAATCCAATACAAATTACCACTGCATTTAGTAATAATCCGGATGACAGACCTTATCAAGATGTTGGCTTTGATGGATTATCTGATACAGAAGAAAAAAGAAAACGATCGGATTATATTAATAAACTTCTTGCACAATTTGGTCCAAATTCTATCATCTACCAAAATGCAATTAAAGATCCAAGCAATGATAATTATTTGTGGTATAGAGATGCCAATTTTAATAATACAAATGCAGGAATTATTCAACGTTACAAAAAATACAATAGCCCTCAAGGCAACTCTCCTATTGTTACTGGTGGTAGTGAGTTTTCTCCAGCAACAACATTATATCCAGATAATGAAGATTTAAACAGAGACAATACTTTAAACGAAACAGAACAATATTTCGAATATCAAATTGATATTGCTCCAGGAATGGATGTTGGTAATACAAAATATATCACAGATAAAAGACAAGTGAATGTTAGGTATGTCAACGGTCAACAAGGCAAAGAAAACTGGTACTTATTTAGAATTCCTTTAAAAGAAGGAACAAAAATTAATGATATTCCAGACTTTAAATCTATACGTTTTATGAGAATGTATATGACAGGGTGGGAAGATTCTATTACCATGCGTTTTGCTCGTTTAGATTTAGTAAGAAACATTTGGCGTCAATTTACTTTTGATATTGATACTACTGGTAAATATGGCCCAGTAAATAGCACCAGTACACTAAATACGCTGGCAGTTAATTTAGAAGAAAATAGTTCACGTTCGCCAGTAAATTATGTTATTCCACCAGGTATTGAACGTGTTCAACAATTAAGTAATAATGGTGTGAATTTGTTGCAAAATGAACAAGCTTTATCTATTCGTGTTGCAGGTTTAGAACCAAAAAAATCAAGAGGTGTATTTAAAACACTCAACATGGATCTTCGCCAATATGGAAAAATTAACATGTTTGCTCACCTCGATTATCCTCCAAAAGCATTAACTAAATTAGCTAATGGAGATGTGAATTTGGTAGTGAGAATTGGTCAAGATTTTTTAAACAATTATTACGAAATAAAACTGCCATTAAATGTAACACCTGAGGGTCGTTATACTGCAGCTCAAACTAATGCGGTTTGGCCCGATTCGAATAATTTAGATATCGATTTACAAGAATTAATAAACATTAAACTAGAACGCAACAACACACCTGGTTATAATGTAATGAATATTTATAGAAAGGTAAGAGGCTTAAAAACAATAAGCGTTTTTGGTAATCCAAATCTTGGAGAAGTTAGAGGAATATTAGTTGCAATGGAACATGCAGGTAAAAAAACATCAACCATTGATGCTGAACTTTGGGTGAACGAATTAAGGCTAAGCAATATTATTGAAACTGGTGCTTATGCTGCATTAGGAAGGGTAGATATTACCTTGGCTGACTTAGGAAAATTAAGTGTTTCAGCCAATATGCACACACAAGGTTTTGGAAGCATTGAATCGAAAATACAAGAACGATCACGAGAAAACCTAATGCAATTTGATGCTGCTTTAAATATTGATGCGGGTAAATTATTACCAAAATCAGCTAAAATTACTTTACCAGTTTTTGCAAGTATTAGCAAAACAATTAGAACACCACAATATGATCCTTACGATAAAGATGTGTTATATAAAGATAAAATTAATTCAGCAACTACTGCTTCTAAACGAGATTCAATAAGAAATTTATCTCTCGATCAAACCACTATTAAAACTATCAATGTAACTAACATGAAAGTGGCTCCAGGCTTAACCAATAGCTTGTTGAGTTTAAGTAATTTTGATTTAAGTTTTTCATATACTCAAACTGTAAATTCTAGTCCAACTATTGCAGAAAATAAAGTAGATAAATATCGTGGTGCTTTAGGTTATAGTTATCAAAAACAAGCTAAATATATTGAGCCATTTAAAAAATTAATTAAGTCGAAAAGTAAATGGTTAAATTTAATTAAAGATTTTAATTTCAATCCAACGCCTTCTACTATTGGCTTTAGAGCAGATGTAAATAGACAATTTGGACGATTTATTCCAAGAATTGTAAACACAGATTTAACCAGTTCCAAAGTACAAAGAGTGGATACTACTTACGATAAGTATTTCACTTTCGATAGATTTTATAATGTTCGTTGGGATATCAGTAAATCTTTAAACTTAGATTTTAATGCAACGAATAATGCTCGTGTTGATGAACCATTTGGAGTATTAGATACTAAAGCAAAACGTGATAGTGTTAGAGATAATTTTTTTAATGGAGGAAGAAATACTTTGTACAATCAAAAATCTACTGCAAGTTATACTTTGCCATTAAACAAATTTCCTTTAACAGAATGGATAACGGCTCGTTATGGTTATACTACTACTTATAACTGGATTGGTGCAAGTAGAGTAGCTATTGAGTTGGGTAATATTATTGAAAACAGTCAGGATAATACCATGACTGCACAATTCGATTTAACCAGATTATACAGTAAAAACAGATTCTTAAGAAACTTAGATAATCCTTTACCAAAAGGAACACAACCTTCACCAATAACCGATTTATTAAAAAATCTTCCTACAAAAGAAGTTGCATTATTAGGACTCGAAGGTAAAAAAAGAGATGAAGCTCTTGTTAAATGGAAAAAGCAACGAAAAGATGCGAAGAATGGCATGAGAATTCAACGCCAAAATCAGCAAATGGCCATGAGCCCAATAGTTAGAGCAGCAGGTAAAATTTTAACCATGCTCAAAACCATTCAACTCAATTATACAGAAAATTATAAAAGCCGTATTCCAGGTTATATGGATAGTACACAATCATTTGGACAAAATTTCAGCAGCATGCAACCGGGCATAGATTATGTATTTGGTAAACAACCCGATGCTAAATGGTTAGAAAGAAAAGCAGCTGCAGGTTTATTTAGTATAGATAGTAATTTCAATTTATTATTCCGTCAAAATTTTGAACAAAAACTTAGTATCAATGCACAATTAGAACCCTTAAGAGAATTAACAGTTGATATTACTTTAGAAAAATCATTTAGTAAAGAATATACAGAATTATTTAAGGATACTTTATTCAATAATAATTCAAAAAGTAAACAACATTTAAACCCTTATGCATCTGGTGGATTTAGTGTTTCATTTATTTCATTCAGTACATTATTTGGAGCTGTAAATCCTAACGAAGTTTCAGAAATTTTTAAAACTTTCCAAAGCTACCGACCTATTATTTCAAAACGATTAGCTGCTGAAAATCCATACTGGGCAGCACAAGGAGGCACAGTTGATGCCAATGGTTATGCAAGTGGTTATGGAAAATATAGCCAAGATGTTTTAATACCATCTTTCATAGCTGCTTATACTAAAAAAGATCCAAATAATGTTTCGTTAATTAAGCAGAATAATAGTTCGGTAAGAAATAATCCATTTGCAGGCATTCTGCCAAAACCTAACTGGAGATTGAATTATACAGGCTTAAGTAAAATTCCTGCATTAGCAAAAACATTTACTTCAATTAATATTACTCATCAATATAGTGGAACACTAAGCATGAATAGTTATACTAGTGCATTACAATTTGCTGATCCTTTCAGGTATGGTGCACCACAATTTAGAATTGGAGATACTGGTAACTATGTGCCATTTTTCTTGGTTCCTAATATTACTATTCAAGAACAATTTCAACCTTTAATTGGAATAGATATCACCACAACTAATCAGCTCAATTTAAAGTTTGAATATAAGAAAAGTAGAATACTCAGTTTGAGTTTAGTAGATTATCAATTAAGTGAAACCAATGCAACAGAATGGACTGTTGGGGGAAGTTTTAGAAAGAAAGGTGTTAAACTACCCAAATTCTTAATGCAATTAATTTCTAAAAAAGATAAACTCGAGAACGATTTAAGCTTCAAGCTAGATATAAGTATGAGAGATGAAGCAACAAGTAATTCTCGATTAGATCAGCCCAATGCATATGGTACAGGTGGACAAAAAGTAATTACCATACAACCAGCTTTAGATTATGTAATCAACAATAGAATTAATTTAAAAATATTCTTCGACCAGAGAAAAATAATACCATATATATCAACAGCAGCACCAACAACTAATACAAGAGCTGGTATTCAAGTAAGGGTATCGTTGCAATAATTTTTAAAGAATGTTTTTAAGTATCTTGCACTACTTTGTAATACATGAAAAAAGTAAAGTACTATTATAATACCCATACCTTAAAGTTTGAAAAACATGAAGTGCCTTTACGTGTTCGATTGGCTCAAACTTTTGGTTTTATTGCTGCATCAATTGTAACTGGTATTATAATTATGTTGATTGTTTTTAGGTATGTTGAAAATCCTGAAACCAAATTATTAAGAAAACAAAACGAAGATTTAAGAGATAATTATGCTTTAGTAAATGAAAGGATTAAGCAATTGAATTTAAAAATGCAGGAGTTAGAAACCAGAGATAATAAAGTGTATCGTTCTGTTTTCGAAGCCTTACCCATACATGATAGTGCCAGATTAAAAGATCAGGAAATTCAAAAAGAAGTACAACTCATTCAAAGTTTAAGCGAGTCTCAATTACTAAATTCTGTAACCAAACAAATTAATAATCTTACGCTAAGAGTAGCTTTTCAATCGAAAAGCTATAATCAAATTGATAATATGGTAAAGAATAAAGAAAAATTATTACTTGCCATACCTGCTATACAACCCATTAGTAATAAGGATTTGAATAGAATTGCAAGTGGATTTGGTTATCGTTTACACCCTATTTTAAAAATTGGACGTATGCATACCGGCTTAGATTTTACTGCACCAATTGGAACACCAATTTATGCAACTGCTGATGGAAGAGTAAGTACAACAGAATACAATGGTGGGTATGGAAATCATGTAGTGATTAATCATGGATTTAATATTGAAACTTTATATGGACATATGAGTGCAATTAAAGTAAGAGTTGGAGAGAATGTAAAACGTGGTGAGATAATTGGCTATGTTGGCAATACAGGTTTAAGTAGTGGGCCTCATTGCCATTACGAAGTACATAGAAAAGGAAATCCTGTTGACCCCGTTTATTATTTTTATAGAGACCTTACACCTGTTCAGTTTGATAGAATTCGAAAACTTGCAGCTGCTGCAAACCAGAGCTTAGATTAACTCATTTTAACAATATTATAAATTATTAATTTTATCTTTGCAAGGCATGAAAGCAAAATTTTACTTATTTTTTTTAGTAACCATCAGCCTATTTACTATGCCTCATGTTGCATTAGCTAATTCAAGTAAAACTGAAATTTGCAAAATGAGTTGTTGCAGTAAAAAAGGCAAAAAAGGAATTAAAAAAATGAGTTGCTGCAATACTAAAAAGTCAACAAATAAAGATGACTTTGATGGTCGCTGCAAACATAAATCATGCGAATGCCCTGCATCTAGTTTTATAGCTACTTTTAACACCAGCTTTTCAGCTTTTACAAAGTCAGTTACAATTGCTTCAGAAGCTAAAAAAATAATTCCAGAAACTATATCCCTTTCAAAAGGATTTTATTCTATTTGGACGCCTCCCGATATCTTGTAAGAAATGTATTGAGCCAAATCCATAACATACAGAATCTTGTATGTGTTTTTATTTACAAATATTAAATTATAAATTAATGAAATTATTATTCAGAGCTATTTTGATGCTAACAACTTTTTTATTTACTAGTATCACATTACAAGCACAAATTAAAAACGCAATAACTATAACTGCTAAAGTCTATGGTAATTGTGGTATGTGCAAATCAAAAATTGAAAAAGCCGGCAACTTAAAATTAACATCGAAAGTTGTGTGGAACAATGAAACTCAACTGGCAAAAATTACTTATGATGCAAAGAAAACTTCTATAGATGCTATTTTAAAAAGAATTGCAGATGTAGGATATGATAATGAAAAATATCAAGCAACCGATGAAGTATATAATAATTTACACGGATGTTGCCAATACGTTAGAGTATCAAAAGAACAATTAATAAAAGTTGAAGATAAAGTTGAAGAAGCATCTATTGAATCTTCAACAATGGCTGCTCAAAATTTTTCACCACTTAAAATTGGAGATGCAATGCCAGCAATTACTTTAAGTAATATATTAGGCAAAAATATTAACATCACAGATTTTAAAAACAAATGGGTGTTCATTGATTTTTGGGCATCATGGTGCAAACCATGTAGAATTGCAAACAAAGAGTTAGTTAAATTGTTTAAACAAACAGAAAGAAAAAATTTAGACATCATTAGTATTTCTCTTGATACTGATAAAGCTCAATGGAAAAAAGCTGTTACAATAGATCAATTAAGAAATATTCAATTGATAGACCCTAATGGTTTTGAAGCAAAAACTGCAATTACTTTTGGTGTTGAACAAATTCCATCATCATTTCTTTTCAATCCAAAAGGAGTGTTAGTAGAAATAAATCCTAATATAAATATTATTAAAACCCTAATTAATTCTAAATAATGAAAAAAATTAAAAATAAAATCACCATACTAATTGCAATTTTCATGTTAAGCAATTCAGTAATTGCACAAGTATATAAGGCAGATATTATTGCAACTGGACTTACTTGTTCGATGTGTTCAAACGCAATAAAAAAGCAATTAAAAACTATAGAAAGTGTGGATAGCATTGCTACAGATTTAAACACCAATACTTTTAGTGTTTTCTTTAAAAAAGATCAGGCAATTGTACCATCGATACTTAAAGAAAAAGTTGAAAATGCAGGATTTTTTGTTGGTTCTATGCAGTTAGATCTTGATGTTAGTTATTTAACATCTAACTCAACACAATTTATTAATATGAATACTAGCGATTTAAAAAATAAAAAAACTGTAACCATACAAATCTTAGATAAAGGTTATGTAACTTATAAAACTTATAAGAAATTAGAAAAGCAATTTGCCAAAGTGAGCAGTTATTTAAAACAAAACGAAACCGATTTTCATTTTAAAATCATTAATTATGAAAAATAATATTCTAATTATTGCTTTAGTATTATCGTTAAATACTCATGCACAAGAATTGTTTGTTGTTACAGATCCTGCTAGTAATGTTCCTGCAAATTCAATTAGTATTAGGCTAACTCAATCTGCTTTTAAAGAAAAATTTGAAGCAGGATATAATTATCATATGATGCCTGAACTAACATGGGGAATGAATAAAAATTTAATGTTCAGAACAACAAGTTTTATTAGTAATAGAAATGGTAAATTAGTTACAGAAGGTACTAGTATTTTTACAAAATGGCGATTTTATAGCGAAGATGATATTCAAAGTCATTTTCGTTTAGCTGCTTTTGGAAGATATAGTTTCAATAATTCTGATATTCATCAAGAGCAAATTGAAACTATGGGACATAATTCTGGTTTTGAACTAGGGTTCATTGCAACAAAACTTGTAAAAAAATTAGCAATAAGTACATCAGTTAGTTTTGAGCAAGCACATGATAATAAACCGAATTACAAGTTTCCCGTAACACAAGGTACTCAAGCAACAAACTATACTTTTTCAATTGGTAAATTAATGTATCCCAAAAAATATACCAACTACAAACAAACCAATATAAATTTAATGTGTGAACTATTAGGTCAAACTTTAAATGCAAATGGAAAGTCTTCATTAGATATTGTTCCTTCAGTTCAATTCATTCTTAATAGTCAAGCAAGAATTGATATAGCATACCGACAAGAACTATTGAATTCAATGTTTCGAACAGCACCCAATGGTGTTTACATCAATTTTGAATACACATTTTTTAGTGTGTTTAAATAAACATACTTTTATGAATTGTGTGTTTTAACATTGAGCATATTATTCAACATTCAGATACTTTAACCATAAGGTATAACAATGTTTTAGCTCATTTAACTTCAAGCAAAGAAGCTTTAAAATTTGAATTTCCCACTTACTATTTTGTAAGTGGGTTTTCACATCCAATACTTCCAATTATAAATTCAAATAGTTTACAATTGTTCGAATGGGGTTTAATTCCTTTTTGGGTGAAAGATGAAGCCACAGCTAAACTCATACAACAAAGAACATTAAATGCAGTTGGGGAAACTATTTTTGAAAAGCCTTCTTTTAAAAAAGCCATAACCAATCAAAGATGTTTATTACCCATTAACGGTTTTTTTGAATGGAGAGATTTCAACAAAACAAAATATCCTTATTTAATTCAAATAAAAGATGAAGAAATATTTTCTTTAGGCTGCATTTATGATACCTAGGTTGACCCTTCTACTGGAGTTGTACATCACCCTATTGAACATCCCACTTAAATTCAAACTAACATAAACTACTCACATCTGTTAGCAATTTTTAGCAATGGATAAGCTAATTTTGACTTACTTTACGATATAACAAATTGCAGACATTAATCAAGTAAAAAAATAATGACCGCAGATATTAAGACACAAATAAAGTTCACATTTTCAGGACACGAATCCTTTCAATGCAGACACCTTTGGCTCAAAAAAGGCTATGACTTTGTGAA
>JANLVQ010000115.1:0-9650 GCA_031364085.1 Chitinophagaceae bacterium | reverse complement strand
GATGAAAAAGCAGATAGAAATAATAATGGTATTATTGATAGCATTGATGATGCATTAGACTTAATTAAAGAATTAAAAACTAAAGGATATCCTAATACTAGCATTGAATATTTACAAATGAATGATGGCAGACATGATGTTGCTACTTGGGCAAAAGCCTTTGTACCTTTTTTAAAATGGGGTTGGAAAAAATAATATACCACTTATCATTTTTTACACCTTTATACAACTAATTGCTGAGTTAAATTGTCTATATTAGAACAGTTTATGAAACTATTTTTTTCATTTATTATTCTATTATCATGCAGTAGCTGTTCAATTCTTCATAAAAGCAGCTTTCCAACCCCCGAGAAAATTACTCGTTTTTCATTTGTAATGCTATCGGGTGGTACAGTAATAGTAAAAGCTCAGTTCGAGGATTTTCAAGACTCACTCAATTTTGTTTTTGATACAGGTAGTGGTGGCATTTCGTTAGATTCAACAACCGTAGAAACAATGGGTTTAAAAAGTATTAAAACAAACAGAATAATTAAAGGAATTGCAGGAAGCAAAAAAGTAGATTTTATTTACAAAAAATCACTGAAATTTCCAGGATTACAAGTTGATAGTTTAGATTTCCATATTAATAATTATGATATACTTACAAGTTCATATGGCTTAAAAGTAGATGGTGTTATTGGCTTGAGTTTTTTACGTAGATATATTATTAATGTTAACTACGATGATAGATATATTGAAATTTTTTCTCCTGGAAAAGTAAATTATCCTAAGGGAGGACATCTATTACACCCTAAGTTTTATGGGCTTCCTGTAATTCCAACAACGATAAAAGATAATATAGTTTCTAATACAGACTTGATTTTTGACACTGGTGCTGGATTAAATATGTTACTAAGTGAAGAGTATGTAGAAGACAGTACTATTTTGAAAAAGAAAAGAAAACTTTTTGTTACACAAGCCGAAGGTTTAGGTGGCAAAAAAATGATGCATACTACCGCTATAAAAAGCTTAAAAGTTGGACCATACAAATTTAGATGGGTACCAATTTACATTTTTAAGGACGATAATAATATAACAAGCTATCCTAAAATGGGAGGTGTTTTAGGTAATGATATATTAAGAAGATTTAATTTGATAATCAATTATCCTAGCCAAGAAATTTTTATAAAACCAAATACACATTTTCTTGACGAGTTTGATTATTCATATACTGGCTTAGGCTTATACCAAATTAATGGATATATCGTGATAGAAGATATTGTAGAAAATAGTCCAGCTGAAAAAGCTGGTTTTAAGCCCAACGATATCATTTTTTCTATTGATAACAATTTTACCAATAACTTACAAACTTATAAACAAATTTTACAAAGTGCGGGCAACACAATAAAAGTAATTGTTATTAGAAACAAGGAACTGATTCCATTAGTACTAGAAATTAGTCATATAATAAAGTAAACACATACCCTAGTTATATTTTGAAATTAACCTTTCGGACTAGTAAATTTTTTTATAGCTTTCTATCATTTAATAATCAAAGAAAACTCAATCTTTAACTTCTCCCACGCAATAGCAATTTTAGCATTGCTGCCTTTACCGTTTTCTATAAAATATTGAAGCCGTTCTGTATGTTTATTTTTAGTGGGCTTAACTTTAATTCTTACCACATCCTCATTTTCATCATATTCAGTTGCTAAATGTTGTTTCCAGTTTTTGTTGATGATAATAGTCCATTCCTTTTTACTAGGGATAGTAAAAAATGCATACTTACCTGCAGGAATTTCTTTTCTATTTATAACAAAGGGTTTACTTATTTCAATGGTAGTAGCATCGTGTGCCCCTGTAACCCATACTTCATCATAAGGAACCAGACCACCCCATATTATTCTTTTACGAACGCCAGGTGAATGATAATTAATTTTTATACTATCAGCATTAAACACAGCAACAGCCATTGATTTAATACTTTTTTTACTGGTATCTTTTACAAGATTTGGGTTGTAACACACTTCTTCTTTTTTTGGTTGCTGAGCTTTTAAAGACATTACAGAAGCTGATAGTACAATTAATAAAACGCCAAGTTGAAAGTAAATTTTCATGATTTATTTATTAGATTATTTTATTTTGCTAGCACTGATAATCTGAACTTCACCAAACATGGTTTTGAATCGTTTTTTTATTCCTACATTTTCAAATCCAACATCAGAAATCAATTCAGGTAATAACCCTTTCGCATTTGCATCTGTTTGTGTAAAACCATCCAAACTTCTTACAATATTAAAAAGTATTCGTTGTAACCATGAGGTTGAACGACCAAAATCTGCAACAATAAATTTTCCATTATTATTTAGGATTCTGAAAATATCAGCCAGTGCCTTTTGCTTTGTTTCGGTATCAAGGTGGTGAAAAACAAGACTGGAAATTACTATATCAAAAGTACTATTTTGGATTGGAAGTTTTACACCATCATAGTTTAGCAATTTAATATCTAAGTTTTCTTCTTTTATCTTCTTTGTAGCTTTTTCTAATATCTCTTCATCCACATCAATACCAGTTACAGTTATTTCTGGGCATATTTGTTTTACCATAATAGTTAAAGTAGCAGTGCCACACCCAAAGTCTAAAAGATTTGCAGTTGCTGAAACATCTGCAGTTGCAATTAATGTCTGCTTAATCACTTTCTCAGGCATCGTGAAATTTATAAAAAAATCATACACTGGAGTTAGACATTTGTAACGGAGGGCAGGTATATATTTAACTGTGTTCATAATAATTTATCATTGAACTTGCTTTAACTTATTTTTTTATAATTCAATTAAAGTTAACTGCAAGTAGTTACATTGTAAAAAATATAGTGCTGGTTACTTAATTTACTTTATCAACTTCACTTCTGCAATTGCACTAAACGAATATAATTTTCCTGAATTAATTTCTAAACATTCATATCGCTTTCTTCTCTTTGCTCCTTTTTTAAATATTTTTCCTTTTTCAGTCTCAAACAATATACCCTCAGCAAGTTCTTGTATAGTTAATACATTATCTTTTTTAACAACATTATAATTTCGCAAAACATACAACAAAGCAGTTTCTCCATTTGCCGTAGCAGCAGGATTATGAACAGTTTTTAACAACTCTTGTGTAATATCTTTAGGAAATATATTTTTTTGAATAAAATACATTAATAAATTTTTGTAAGCTACTTTCCATTCTTTACCATGTGCATCTACCCTATTTCCAAATTGTTCAAAAATTAGTAAATGTGCTAATTCGTGCAACAGTGTTATTAAAAATTCATACTTATTCAAGTTGCCATTAATGCTAATTCTATGATTTTTATTTAGGGCATTATGTCTATAATCGCCTAAAACAGATTTTCGTTTTTTAGTTACAGTTAAATGAACATGATACAAGTTAATGTAATGAACCACATCTTCAAAGCTGCATTCAGGAATATAAGCAGCTAATGCACTCATAGGATGCTCAGTTTTTGCCATCGTTTCTCTTCATTTTTGTTGCTATTCTTACTTCAATAATAGAGTAAATTAAATATAAAACCATCCCACAAAAAATACCATAAGAGTTTCTTTTTTCGCCTGCAACAACTAAATAAATAAGTATGGCAATTGAAATAACCATTAACTTAATTAAAGTACCACCCATTACACTTCTAACAGCTGCATTTGGATTTTTATTTTGCAATGCATTTTTGTGTAATGCAATGTTGATAGAGCTTAGAATAAATAATAAACAATTTGCTACAATAATAACATCTACATTAATTTGATGTTGTTGCAACCAATTCTTTAAAGGAATTATGGTGCAATTCATTATCACAAAAAAAATAAACAATGGAATAGTTTTTTTAAAGTATGATTCTTGATCTTGCATAATTATTTTTTAGAAGAAACTTCTTTTATTAAGTTTAAAGCAATATTTATGATGACTAAAATTGAAAGACCCACTGTAATAAAAGGAAAAGAAAATTGAAATTTCTTATCTAACCATTTGCCAGCAAAAAAAGCAATGAAAATACTCACTAAAATTTCCAAGGCGAGACTAACATATTTAAATGGTTGATTTTTATTCATACAAATTATCTTCTTCTTTTTTTCTTAACTTTTTTTGTAGGGGCAGGATTAAAACGATCATCATAAGCTTCACTCTTTTGAATATTTAAACTTGTGGTATCTAAAACAAGAGTTTGTCCTCCAGAAATGGCTGTTGTTATTCCTTCTAAATATTTATCCTTAAAAGTAATAGCTTGTTCCAATGAATCGGTTCTATATTTTAACAATTGTAATTGAGTTAAAGTATGTTTATTACCATAACCTGGAATATAATATTTAAGGGGAGTAAACACCAACAAACAAGTGGTTAATCCAACTAATAAAACAAAAGTTGAACTTAATACAACATATACACTAATGCGAGTTAATTTAAATGTAACTATCTCCTCAAAAGTATCATCATTCATCACTACTAAACGATACTTATTTCTTAGCCTTTTTATTGTTGTATTTTCTGTTAGCTTTGTCATCTGTTAAAACAAAATTAAAGATATCAATCGTTTTACTAAAAACTTTGATTATGTAAAAATAACTCTACTTTTAAATATCGGTTTATTTACACATTAAGTATGAAATTATCTTTTAAAGAACCCTTGTTATCTGCTTTATTTTTAGTTCTTGTTTTCTCGGCTATTTCACAGCCTAATACATCAATAGATTTAGAAAAGCAAAAACCAGAAAAGTACAAAGAAAAACTGTTAAATGCTGAAAAAATTGAAGACAAAAAAATCAGTGGCATTAAACGTTTTTTCAATAACACATTTACTCATTATAACTACTACTATAATGCTAATGTAAAGTTTAATGAAATTATTGAGAAAGCTAAAGAAAGTTTTACTGACGATTATACACAACTGCTTCCTTTTTATAATTACACTTTATCAACAACTGCCCAAGATAAAAATATAGATTCCATAATTTATAAATGCAATGCTGGAATTTTATTACACGATTTAAGGTCTGATTGGGTGGATGATTTATATATGCTTTTAGGCAAGGCTTATTTTTTACGACAAAATTTTGATTCGGCTTATCGTGTTTTTCAATATTTAAATTATATCTACGCTCCAAAAGATGATGGTTATGATATTCCGATTGGCAGTAATAGTAGCAATGCAAATGGTATTTTCTCTATCTCTACGAATGAAAAAGAAAGACCTTTTTTACAAAAAATTATCAGAAGCCCTTTAGAAAGAAATGAATCTTTATTATGGATTATTAGAAACTATTTAGAACAAAATAAATTAGGTGAGGCTGGTGCTTTGATTTCAATTTTAAAAGTAGATCCATATTTTCCAAAGCGACTAAAAACAGATTTGTTTGAATTAGCAGCATATAGCTTTTATCTTCAAAAAAACTATGATAGCTCTGCAACACATTTAGAAAAAAGTTTAAACAACTCAGAAAATAAAACAGAAAAAACCAGATGGGAGTTTTTATGTGGCCAATTGTATCAGCTTGCAGGCAAATCTGATAATGCAAATAAAATGTTTGAAAAAGCCATCAAACATGCTTCAAATCCGATGATAGAAGTTTATGCTAACATGTACATACTACAGCAGTTCTCAGATACTTCTATAAACAATTTAAAAAATTATGGAAGTATTGAAAAACTACATTCACTAGCAAAAAAAAATAGATTCTTTACTTATAGAGATGTTATTTATTATGCAGCAGGCAATTTAAGTTTACAACAAAATAAAAAAGACGATGCTGCAAATTATTTTTTAAAAAGTGCTACTGCTTCAATAGATAATCCTACACAAAAAAATAAAAGTTTTTTAGCTTTAGCCGATTTAAATTATAGTGTAAAAAAATACAAACCAGCATATATTTTCTATGATAGTATAGATATAAAATTTATTGATAGCAGTGCTTTATTTAGAATTAATGCCAGAAAACCAGCCTTAAGAATTATTGCAAAAAATATTGATGCAATTTATTTACAAGATAGTTTACAAGTACTTGCAAAACTGGAACCAAAAGTTTTAAATGATGTTTTAAAGAAGATTTACAATAAATATAAAAAAGAAAAAGGCATAAAAGATGATGTAAATAGTTTTGATTTTGGTAGCGATAATGTAACCACATCATCAATATTCAATTCTATATCTACAAATCCTGGAGAATTTTATTTTGATAATGCTGCTTTAAAAACACAGGGTATTAAAGAGTTCAAAGCACGTTGGGGCAATAGACCCAATGTTGATAATTGGAATCTGGCAGCAGCCATTTCAAGTAAACTTGAAGTAGAAAAACAAACTGTAACAGATAATAAAACAGATTTTACAAAAAATTCATCTATTCAAAAAAATAATAAAGCAGATGTTTCAGATGTTGTTACATTAGATATGGGAGATCCCGCTAATATTCCTGATAAAAGTAACAAAACATTCAATGATGTAAAAGTACCAGAAGTTGAAGTTGAAATAACACCTGAATATTTATTTAATGCTATTCCATTAACTGAAGAAAAATTAGAAGCTTCAAATAAAATAATTATAGATGCGTTGTACGAAAATGCCAAAACATTTAGTGATGTACTGGATGATTGTCCAACTTCAATTGTAACGTATGAAGATTTATTGAAACGTTTTCCTGAAAATCCATACACCGAAAAATCTTTATTCAATTTAGCATATTGTTATAAAAATACCAATAAAACTTTTAAAAGTAATGTGCTTCTTGAAGCGTTAGATTTAGATTATGGAGCTGGCACTTTAAATAAAATTATTAAAGAAAAAACATCTGATCCTGAAAAAACAACTGCAACCAAAACTTATAGTGACATCTATAAATTATTTATTGAAGAAAAATACGAACAAGCTGTAGCAGATAAAAAACAAGCAGATAGTATTTTTAAAAGTAAATATTGGAATCCTCAACTTTCATTAATTGAAGCTATTTATTACATTAAAAAAAATGAAGATAGCACAGCAATAAATAAGTTAAATACTATAGTCAGCAGTAACTCTGAAAACGCATTAAAAGAGAAAGCTGCTACCATGATTGAGGTATTAAACAGAAAGCAACAAATTATTGCTCATTTAAATACTTTAGATAGTAATGGAAATTTTGATAGCTCAAGGATTTTTAGAGAACGATTTTTAAAAAATTCTTTAGCCTTAGCAGCAAAAGATGCATACACTATAGATTCTAGCTTAATTGGTAAATCATTTATTAAAGATTTATCAGCTCCACATTATGCTGTATTTTTATTAAATGATGTAGAAAATGCTTTTATCAATGAAACAAAAAAATCGTTAGATAGTTTTAATATTTCTCATCCATCAACAAAAGACATTATTACAGCAATATTAAAACTTAACAAGCAATATACTTTAATGCTTTTAGGACCTTTAGATAATGCATCAATGGGTATTTATTACACTGAATATATTCAACCAAAAATGAATAGTATTTTGCCTTGGATGCCAACAACTAAATTTACTTTTAGTATCATTAGTGTAAATAATGTAGAGATTTTAAAAGCGAACAACAATATGGAAAAATATAAAGCTTTTTTAAAAAGTATTTTTCCCAATAAATTTTAAAAGGATTAATGAATGAATAAGTCGGTAAAAACATTTTGGAAAATTTTCTTTGGAAGCTTTGGGGCTTTTGTAGTATTTCTATTGCTCTGTAATTGGGGAGTTTTTGGCAAAATGCCTTCAATTGATGATATCCAAAATCCATCAGCCTCATTATCCTCTCAAGTATATGCACAAGATGGTAGTTTGATGGGTAAATATTATTTAGAAGATAGAGTAAATGTAGATTATAAAGATATTTCACCCAATATAGTTAAAGCATTAATTGCAACTGAAGATGAAAGGTTTTACAAACATAGTGGTATAGATTTAAGAGCTATTGGAAGAGCTGTTAGAGGTTTAGGCAGAGATGGTGGTGCAAGTACAATTACTATGCAAACTGCAAAAAATTTATTTACTGAAAACTGGGCTACTAGAAATTTTTTATTACGTGTTATTCAGAAGGTGAAAGAGTCGATTATTGCAGTAAAGCTTGAAATTAATTTTACAAAAGCTGAAATAGTTGCTTTGTATTTAAACAGTGTGGAGTATAGTGATCATGTATATGGAATACGTAATGCTGCAAAAACTTTTTTTCAAAAAGAACCCGATAGAGTTTCTGTTGAAGAAGCTGCTTTATTAGTTGGTATGGTAAATGCCCCTTCATTGTATAATCCTCGTCGAAATCCTAAAAATTCAATTGAAAGAAGAAATATTGTTTTAGATCAAATGGCTCGTAATAAATATCTAAAGCCTAATGTTGTTGATTCTTTGAAGCAACAACCCATTGATATGAGCCACTACAAAAAATTAGATGAAACAAATGGCTTGGGACCATACTTTAGAATGGTTTTAGGAGAAGAATTAAAAAAGTGGTGCGAAACACATCAAAAGTACAATGGAGATAATTATAACTTGTATAAAGATGGATTAAAAATTTATACTACCATTAATCCACGTATGCAATTATATGCAGAAGAAGCTGTAGCAAAGCACATGAGTTACATGCAAAAATTACTCAATCAACAACAAAATATAAAAGATAAAAGTGTTTGGAAAGGTTATGAAAATGTAATTGAAGCAGCAATTAGGCACAGTGATAGATGGTACAACTCAAAGAATGATGGTATGGGAGATTCAGAAATTAGAAAATCTTTCGATGAAAAAATTCCAATGAAAATATTTTCTTGGAATAGTAAAAGAGAGAAAGATACCATTATGACTCCTTACGATTCTATTATGTATTGTAAACAAATGTTGCAGGCAGGTTTTATGGCTATGGACCCTATTAGTGGAGAAGTTAGAGCTTGGGTTGGTGGAATAGATTTTAAAACATTTAAATACGATCACGTAAATTACAATACTAAACGTCAGGTAGGCAGTACTATAAAACCATTACTCTATAGCCTTGCAATTGAACATAGTGGTTTAACACCAAATAGTATTGTGCAAGATGTTCAACAAAATTTTGGTGCTTATGGTTCTGTTCCTGCAACTTCAAAAAGTTGCAGTGGAGCTTCAATAACAATGGCAGAAGCACTTGCAAAATCTCGTAACTGTGCAACTGCATATATTTTAAAAAATTTAGATGCTTCTGGAAATAATGCAGCAAAACTTTTTGTAGATTTTCTAAATAATAAATGTGGTTTACAAACAAAAATTGGTGCTAACCCTTCCATGGCATTAGGTGCTTGTGAAATTTCAATGTTTGAAATGATGCAAGCTTATAGCATGCTACCAGGCAGAGGATTTAATGTAAAACCTATTTTTATGACAAGAATTGTTGATAGAAATGGAAATACTTTAGAAACTTTTAGCCCACAACGCAGAGAAGTAATTAGTGAACTCACCAGCTATCATTTAATTAATATGATGAAAGGTGTTGTGGATTATGGTACAGCCAGAAATCTTAAATTAAGTTACGATATTACAGGAGATGTTGCAGGCAAAACTGGAACAACCAACAGCAATACAGATGCTTGGTTTATGGGTTATACACCTCAATTACTTGCAGGTTCTTGGGTAGGTTGCGATGATCAATTTATACACTTCAATG
>JANLVQ010000082.1:0-2241 GCA_031364085.1 Chitinophagaceae bacterium | reverse complement strand
GATGTTGATGATGTTTTGCCTGGACAAACTTATACTATCCAAATAACACACAAAGGTAATTTAGCAAGGGGCAGTCAAACTTTCTCATTAATTATTAGTGGTATTGGTGGCGTTGGTTATTGTAGTTCTACCCCAACTTATTTTTCAGGTACAAGAATTGACAATGTAACATTTGCTGGAATTAATAATACAACTGCTTTGGGATGTACTCAATATAAAGATTATGGAAATTACACTGCCCAACTTTTATCTAATTCAAGTTATCCATTTTCAATTTCTTTAAGTTCCTGTGATGGAAGCACTGCATCAAAATATGTGAAGGTTTATATAGATTATAATAAAAATGGAGAATTTAACGATGCTGGAGAATTAGTAGCTACAAGTGATTTGCTTTTTGGAGATGCAAGTTTTAATACAAGTATTACTACACAAAATAATTTAATTCAAAACACATTTACAAGAATGAGGGTTGTAGTTCAAGAAACAACAGACCCTAGTTCAATAACTCCCTGCAATTCTGCAAATCATGGTGAAACTCAAGATTACAAAGTTTGGTTTTTGCCATCTGCAAATGATGTTGGAATAAATAATATTTCTATACCTTATTCTAATATTTGTGCAAACAATAATCAATTAGTAACAATAGAAATTGTAAATTATGGAAGAGTTGCTGTTTCAAATATTCCAGTTTCTGCATTAATTAAAACTGGTTCAACAACTGTTGCAAGTTTATCTTCAATTTATGTACCTGTAATTGAAAGTGGTGCCAGTGCAAGCTATACTTTTCAAACACCATTTACAATTAGTGCTGCAACCAACTATGCAATAATTGCAAAAACTAATTTATCAAGTGATTTAAATTATTATAACGATTCAACTGTTTTAGATTTAAAAATTGCAAATGCACCAAATACAACAACAGCACAGGCTAATATTTGTTCAACCAATGTTAGTCTTAGAACTTTTAACAGTAATTCTTATCAAAACTATTTATGGTATATTTCACCAACAGAAACAACCCCTATTGCTTCAGGTTCAAATACATCTTCAACAACAATAGCATCAAATTATTATTTAGGTTCAGGAATTTTAGCAAACATTGGAGCTATTTCAAAAACAAATTTTAGTGATGGAGACTATCAGTCAAAAGGAGGAAATTATTTTAAATACACTTCAACGGCACCTTTGATTTTAGAAAAAGCTAAACTTTATACTGCTTACCCTGGAAAGGTTTATTTAACTGTTGCCGACATCAATACTACTAATCCTGATGGTTCTTATACTTACAAAAGTTTAAGCAAAACAACTATAGATGTTGTAGCATCAAGACCAACAATTGTAAGTGGAGATGTTGTAGGAAATGATCCATCAGATTTTGGATTAACTTATAATATTAACTTATACATACCAAGTGGGAATCATGTAATTATTGTTTCAACAGATAGTGTAGCCAATATTTTCAGAAACAAAAATATTGCATCAAACCCTTACCCATACAAATTTTCAAATATTTTTTCTATCACAGGTAATAATGCTACTAATCAAAATGAATTTTATTATTATTTGTATAATATGAATTTAAGATCCTTAGACTGTTTAAGTGATAAAATTCAAATTACACCTACAACTGCAACAGCACCAGCAATTACCAAAATTGGAGATTCTTTAAAAGCTCCATTAGCAATTAATTATCAATGGATGAAAAATGGAGTAGAAATTTTAGGTGCAAATACACAAGCTTTCAAACCTACTTCATCTGCAAATTATAGTTGTAAGATAACAGATAATAGTGGATGCGAACAAACCAGTAACATTATCAATTTTGAATTTGTTATAAATGGAAAAGAACTCAAGATTTATCCAAATCCTGCAAACAATAAAATTAATCTCATTCTTTATTCCAATAATAATACTTATACCGAACTAAATATTATTGATGCTGTAGGTAAAGTTTGCATTAGTAAATATTATAACAGTTTTACTAATGAACAGATTGATATTTCATTTTTAAAAAATGGATTATATACTGCTCATATTATACAAGGCAATGCTGTATTTCAACGAAAATTTATTGTAGCAAGATAGTTTAGATTTGTAATATGAATAACCGCCAACTATTCTTTAAACATCTAGCACAAACATCAGCAGAACCCATAGCTATTGAAATGGTAAAAGCTGAAGGCATTTATATGTTTGATGTTGATGGGCAACAATATATTGATGGCATTTCTGGCTTTAGTG